>NZ_LOVS01000085.1:0-603 GCF_001523835.1 Burkholderia sp. ABCPW 14
GCCGTTGCCAATACGTTGAACACCAGGCCCCGGAAAACGCTCGGCTGGAAGACGCCGGCTGAAGCTCTGGACGAGTACCTGAAATCCGTTCAAAAATGCGGTGTTGCGACGACCGGTTGAATCCGCCTTGCGATCCTCTGTCGGAGTGGTGGATCAAGGTTCCATCGCCTCCCGGCCGGCGAGCGTACAGCGCCTGTTCAAGTGCATCCAGAACGAAGTCCGTGGTCATGGAAGAACTGACGCGCCAGCCGACGATGCGGCGGGCGAACACGTCCACCACGAAGGCCACGTACAGCCAGCCCTGCCACGTCGAAACATAGGTGAAATCAGAAACCCACAACTGATTCGGTCGGTTAGCCGTGAACTGCCGATTCACCCGGTCCAGCGGACGCGGTACGGCGGCATCGGGAATCGTCGTCCGGACTCGCTTACCGCGAACGGCACCGCGCAGACCCAGCCGTTTCATCAGCCGTTCCACCGTACAACGAGCGACCGTAATGCTCTCGCGGTTCATCTGCTTCCAGACCTTGTCAGCGCCGTAGACTTGCATGTTGGCCTGCCAGACTCGGTTGATTTCCGGGCACAGAATCTCATCGCGTTTCG
>NZ_LOVS01000086.1:0-965 GCF_001523835.1 Burkholderia sp. ABCPW 14
TGCGTTATACAGTCATCACGCTGAATGGAGGTTCGGTTGATGGCCAAAATGGACGAAGCTACGCGCAAGCGGGTGCGTGCTGGTCGGCTGATGTTGGCGGGCAAAACGCCGGCCGAAGCAGCCAAGGCGGTCGGGGTCGCGCGGCAAACCGCATACACGTGGAAAGCCCGGCTCGACGAGGGCGGCATCGAGGCGCTTCGCGTAATGGCCACGGGGCGGCCGGCGCAATTGGATGCGAGCCAGCTCGAAGGATTGCGCGTCGCGCTGCTGCAGGGCCCACTGTCACACGGATTCGGTACCGAACTATGGACGCTCAAGCGCGTACGGGCACTCATCGAGCGGCTGTACGGCGTGACCTTCAGCGAGGTGCATGTCTGGCGGCTGCTGAGCGCATTGGGGTTCAGCTCGCAAAAGCCCGAGCGTCGAGCCATCGAGCGCAACGAGGAAGCGGTACTGACCTGGAAGCGCAAGACTTGGCCCGCGCTCAAAAAAAGTGCGCCGCCGAGCGACGATTGATCGTCTTCATTGACGAATCGGGTCTCTCGGAGCGCCCCACGCGGGTGCGTACGTGGGCGCCCAAGGGCTGCACGCCGATCATTCAGTATCACTTCAACTGGAAGCATGTTTCGGCCGTCGCCGGCCTCACCCGGACAAACTTCCTGTTCCGCCTGCATGACGGCGCGATCAAAAGCGCGCAGATCGTCGAATTCCTCAAAGCGCTGCGCGCGCAACCCAGACGCAAGCTGATGATCGTGTGGGACGGCGCAGCGCAGCACAAGAGCCGCGTCGTGCGCGAGTACCTCGACAGCACGGATGGCGCCGTACAGATGGCACTGCTGCCCGGTTACGCGCCCGATCTGAATCCAGTCGAATACCTCTGGGCTTGGCTCAAGCGGCACGCCTTGGCCAACTTCTGTCCCAACAACCTGACCGAGTTGAAGCACACCGCTCGATGCAAGCTCAAG
>NZ_LOVS01000087.1:0-107672 GCF_001523835.1 Burkholderia sp. ABCPW 14
GCGCGTTGGGCGGGGGGCGGGACGGAGGGGTGGCCGGGGTCGAGGAGGTCGGGGAGTCGGGTGAAGACGTGGAGGCGGTCGAAGTCGATGAAGCCGATGAAGCCGATGAAGCCGATGAAGCCGATGAAGCCGATGAAGCCGATGAAGCCGATGAAGCCGATGAAGCCGATGAAGCCGATGAAGCCGATGAAGCCGATGAAGCCGATGAAGCCGATGAAGCCGATGAAGCCGATGAAGTCGATCGTAATTCTCGCGACCGTCGCGAATGGAATAAGTTGCGATAACGTCGATCCCGTCCGCAGCCGCAGCCGTCGCAGCCGCGCGGGCTGTCGCGATGCAGTTCCGGGGTCGCCGAACTCCGCGCAAGCGTCACGCCGCCGCGCCGAGCGACGCGCTTCGCATCGCGCTTTCCCCTGCGCGCATGAAGGTCTCCCGCGGCGCCCGCGATTGTTTCTATACTTCATACGATTGCGACGTAAAAGAACGGAGCGCGTGCCCGACGCGCTCGAACGTCAACCCGATGCGGGCCGCGACGAAGATGCCGAACCGGCGCGGCGCCGCCCCCAACCGGACGCTCATCGATGAAAACCGCGATTCGAAAGCTGACGGCGTCGCTGCTCTTCGCCGCCGCGACCGCCTGCTTCGCCGCCGACGTGCCGCACGCGCCGCACGCGCCCGAGCATCTGCCGCCCGGCATCGCGTGGCGGCAAGGCGACGTCGACGCCGCATTCGCCGAGGCGAAGCGCACGAACAAGCCGCTGTTCCTGTACTGGGGCGCCGTCTGGTGTCCGTCATGCAATCAGGTGAAGTCGACGATTTTTAGCCAGCAGGCGTTCAAGTCGCGCTCGTCGTTCTTCGTGCCGGTCTATCTCGACGGCGACACGGAGAACGCGCAGAAGATCGGCGACCGCTTCAAGGTGCGCGGCTATCCGACGATGATCCTGTTCCGGCCGGACGGCGCCGAAGTGACGCGGCTGCCGGGCGAAGTCGATCTCGACCGCTACATGCAGGCGCTGTCGATCGGCCTGAACGCCGCGCATCCGTTCAAGCAGACGCTCGCGGCCGCGCTGAAGGGCGGCGCGCGCATGACGCCCGACGACTGGCGCGTGCTTGCCGATTACTCGTGGGACACCGACGGCGATCTGCCGGTGCCGAACGAGCGCGTCGCGACGACGCTGCAGACGCTCGCGAGCCATGCGCGCGCGGATCATGCGAACGCCGAAGCGCTGCGGCTCGAATTGAAGGCGGTCGTGTCGGCGGCGCTCGGCGATCCGCCGCAGCAAGGCGACATCGACAAGACAGCGGGCGCCGCCGCCGTACGCGACGCGCTGCGCGATCCGAAGCGCGCGCGCGCCGATTACGACGTGCTCGTCGCGGCGCCGGCCGACGTCGTCCAGTATCTGGCCGGCGGCGGCGACGCGGCGGCGCGCGCGTCGCTCGCGAAGCAGTTCGACGCGGCGCTCGCGCGGCTGTCGGCCGACACGTCGCTCGCCGCGATCGACCGGACGATGGCGCTGCACGGCCGCGTGCGCGTCACGCGGCTCGACGCGAAACCGGGCGCGCCGCTGCCGCCCGCGCTCGCCGACGCGGTGCGTCGGCAGACCGCATCGGCGGTCGCCGAATCGACGAACGTCTATGCGCGGCAGGCGGTCGTGAGCGAAGCGGCCGACACGTTGACCGACGCCGGCCAGTTCGACGCGGCCGGCGCGCTGCTGAAGGCGGAGCTCGCGCGCTCGCCGACGCCGTACTACTTCATGTCGGGGCTCGCGGCGAACGCGAAGGCGCGCGGCGATCGCGCGGCCGCGCTCGACTGGTACCGGAAGGCGTACGAGGCGGCGAGCGGCCCGGCGACGCGGCTGCGCTGGGGCGCCGCGTACTTCGCGAACGCGGTCGATCTCGCACCGGACGACGCCGCGCGAATCCGGCAGATTGCAAACGACGTGCTGACGCAGGCGGGCCAGACGCGCAACGCGTTCTACGGCGCGAACCGGCGCGCGCTGACGCGGGTCATCGCGCAGCTCGCGCATTGGCGGCAGCGCGGCGCGCACGACGCGACCGTGCAGGCGGTCGTCAAGCAGTTCGAGGCTGTGTGCGGGAAGCTGCCGGCGGGCGATCCGCAGGTCGGCACCTGCGAGAGCCTGATCAAGACGGCGAAGGTCTGACGTCCGGCGGCGCGGCGGCGCGGTTGCCGCGTCGCCGTCGCCGCTCGTCCGCCGCACCGCTTTCTCCAGCCGCTTCGCCGCGTTTGGTACGATTCACACTTTCCCACCTGTTCGCATCACCGCGTGAATCGCCGAATCGTGTCGTCCTTCCTCGACCGTTGCGCGGCCTGGCTCGCCGCCGCGAAGCCGCACGCCGCCGCCGTCCTCCATCGCCTGCGCCATCCGACGCGACGCGGCGTCGCACTCGCCATCGCCGCCGTGCCGGCGCTGCTCCTGCTCTACGTGCTCGCGCTGATCCCGTTCACGCCGGGCATCGGCGACATCCGCAAGGCGCGCGTCGACGCGCCCGCGCAGATCCTGTCCGCCGACGGCAAGCTGCTCGCCGAGTTCAAGCCGTCGAACCGCGAATGGGTGCCGCTCGCGGGCATTTCGCCGAAGATGGTCGACGCGCTGATTTCGACCGAAGACCACCGCTTCTACGAGCACCACGGCCTCGACTGGCGCCGCACGGCGGGCGCCGCGCTGCGCACGTTCTCGGGCGATCGCCAGGGCGGCTCGACGATCACGCAGCAGCTCGCGCGCAATCTGTATCCGGACGAGATCGGCCGCGCGCCGACGCTCACGCGCAAGCTGAAGGAAGCGATCACCGCGCTGAAGATCGAGGCGGTCTACAGCAAGGCGCAGATTCTCGAGACGTATCTGAACACGGTGCCGTTCCTGTACAACGCGTACGGTGTCGAGATGGCGGCGCGCACGTATTTCGACAAATCGGCCGATCAGCTCGACGCGCTCGACGCCGCGACGCTCGTCGGCATGCTGAAGGGCAACAGCTACTACAACCCGGTGCTGAATCCCGAGCGCGCGCTCGCGCGGCGCAACACGGTGCTCGCGCAGATGGTCAAGTACGGGAAGCTGTCGCCGGCCGCGTATGCGTCGCTGCAGAAGAAGCCGCTGCGGATCGACTTCGAGCGGCAGAAGGAGCCGCCCGGTCCCGCGCCGCATTTCGCGCAGCAACTGCGCAAGTGGCTGATCGCGTGGGCCGACCGCAACGACTACAACGTCTACGCGGACGGCCTCGTCGTGCGCACGACGATCGATTCGCGGCTGCAGGCGTATGCGACGCAGGCGCTCGCGCGGCAGACGAATCAGCTGCAAGGGATCGCGAACGGGATGTGGAACGCCGGCAGCGGCTGCGCGCCGGGCAATCCGCTGTTCCGCGCGTTCGTGCGCGAGACGCCGGCGTTCCGCGCGGCGCTCGACGGCGGCGCGACCGAAGACGCGGCGCTCAAGCATTTGCTCGCCGATCGCGGTTTTACGCGCGCGCTGTGCAAGGCGAAGTCCGACGTGCAGGCGGGCTTTCTCGCGATCGATCCGCGCAACGGACAGATCAGGGCGTGGGTCGGCAGCCGCGACTTCACGACCGAGCCGTTCGACCACGTGCAGCAGGCGCGCCGGCAGCCGGGCTCGACGTTCAAGCCGTTCGTCTACGGCGCGGCGTTCGCGGCCGGCGCGACGCCCGACGACACGTTCGTCGATCAGCCGGTCGAGATTGCGCTGAAGGGCGGCGAGATCTGGCGGCCCGACGACGACGCATCGCCGAGCGGCAAGCCGATGACGCTGCGCGACGCGATCGCGTATTCGCGCAACCGGATCACCGCGCAACTGGTGATGAAGGTCGGCCCGCAGAAGGTCGCGCGGCTCGCGCGCGCGATGGGCGTGCGCGACAGCGAGCTCGACGCGGTGCCGTCGCTCGCGCTCGGCACGAGCCCCGTGACGCTGAAGGAGATGGTGTCCGCATACGCGACGATCGCGAACGTCGGCGAATACGTCGAGCCGCGGATGGTCACGCGCATCGAGGATCGCAACGGCGAAGCGCTCGCCGAGTTCGCGAGCGCGTCGCCCGAGCGGGCGCTCGATGCGGCGCCCGCGCGCACGCTGATCGATGTGATGCGCGGCGTCGTCGAGCGCGGCACCGGCGCGGCGATCCGCTCGCGCTATGGCATTCGCGCGGATGTCGCGGGAAAGACCGGCACGACGCAGGGCGACACCGACGGCTGGTTCATCCTGATGCAGCCGCAGCTCGTCGCGGGCGCGTGGGTCGGCTTCGACGACGGCCGCGTGACGCTCGGCAGCGGCTGGGGGCAGGGCGCGAGGAGCGCGCTGCCGATCGTCGGCGATTTTTATCAGCGGGCGATCCGCGCGCGGATCGTCGACACGCGCGAGCGCTTCGCGACCGAGGCGCCGCCGAGCGCGTTCGACACGTTCCGCGACAAGCTCAACGACTGGTATCGCTATCTGTTCGAGAAAGCCGAGCCGCAGAAGGCCGCGCCGCCGAAAGCGCCGCGCGCGCCGGTGGAGGAGGTGATGCCGGCTTCCGAGGTCGAGGCGGCGTCGGAGGCGGCCGCGTCGGCGGCGTTCGCGTCCGAAGCGTCGGCGGCGGCATCAGCCGCAAGCGGCGTACCGTTCGCCGCGCCGGGCGGCGCTTCCGCACTCACGCCGGAGATGCCGCCGTTGTTGCCGTCGACGCCGCCGTCGTCTCCGCTGTCGCCGTCGCCGTCGCCGTCGCCGTCACTGCCCGGCGCGCAGCCGGGCAACGGTTTGCCGAACGACAACGCGCCGATGTCGCCGACGCCGACGCCCGATGCGCCGGCCGCGAGCGGAGCGGCCGGCAATTAGCGGTGGGGAGCGGCGACGCAGCGTGACAGGCTCCGAGGAAGGGCTGCTCGACTTCGCGCGCGTCGCGCGTTCCGCATCCCGCCTTTCCGCTCGATCCGGAGACCGCGTGGGGCGCGGGTGGGCGGTGAAGGGCGGGTCTGGATAGTAATGCCGTTCAGTTAAGCGTGGTTCGCAGTGGCCTGGCCTTGCAGAACCCAGGAAAAAGGCCGCTCCGGTATGAATCGGAGCGGCCTTTTTGATCTTGACTGAACGGCATTAGGGCCTGGATAGACTCGTGTGTCGCAGTCACAGTCGTTGCGGCCGCAACTACCACGCTGTCGGGGCGCGCCGCGCTTCGCCCTGCCTCCCGGCGTGCTCGGCCCCCGCCCCGGCGGGCCGCGCCGCCGTGTCGCGAAGCCGCACGGCTATTTCGGCAACTGCTTCGGATCGTAGCGATTCCGCGCGTTCCACAGCATCCATCCGTCGGTCTCGACGGCGTCGGCGGCGTCGACCTGTGCGCGAATTTCCGCCGCCTCGAAATCGCGGCGGTCGAACGCGTAGTCGCGGAACGCCTGTAGCCACGGCCGGAACCGCACGCCGGGCAGCCCGGTTCGCGAGCGCGCCTCGGCAAGCGAGCGGCGCACGATCTGCCCCGGATCGGCGGTCGGCTGCGTGCAGCCCGGCAATCCCCACGTGAAGCCGGACGGATAGAGCATCGGCGAGATGTAGTCGAGCGGCCCGCCGAGCGTTTCGATCTGCTGACCGATCGCGGTGTCGTCCTCGTTCCAGCAGACGTAGCCGAAGATGTCGGCGGCGACGAACACGTTGTACGGCGCGAGCCGGTCGTGCGCCGCTTGCAGGAAGCCCGTGATCGCCGCGGTGCGGTTCGCGCGCGTGTTCGGCGCGCTGAAGCGCAGCCCGCGCGCGTCCGGGAAGCGCACGTAGTCGAACTGGATCTCGTCGAAGCCGAGCTTCGCCGCTTCCTCGGCGACATCGAGGTTGTGCATCCACGCTTCGCGTGACGACGGATCGATCCAGCGCAGCTTTTCCCGGTCGTGCCAGATGTCGCCGTCCGCATCGCGCACCGTCCATTCCGGATGCGCGGCCGCAAGCGGATCGTCCTTGAACACGACGATTCGCGCGATCAGGTAGAGCCCCCGCCGGTGCAGATCGGCGACGAGCGCCGCGAAGTCGCGCACGACGGGCGCGTTCGGCGTCTGCGCCGCCGCGCCTGATGCGCGCCGCGCCGCGCTCGGATACGGCGTGATGCCGCGATCGCCCTTCATGTCGATGACGAGCGCGTTGATCGCGGTGGCGCCCTTGAGATTCACGGCGGCCTCGCGCAGCGTCTTGCTCGTGATCCCGAATACGGACAGATAGACGGCCTTCGGCCGGAACGGCGCGAGCGCGACGGTGACAGGCTTGCCTGCCGCGACGGCGGTGCGCGTCGCCAGATAGCCGGGCGCGCGGACGGCGATCTCGGTCGCCGCGGCGTTGGTCGAGAACGCGCCTTGTTCGTCTGCGTGCATCGGACGGCCGCCGATCGTTACGATCGCGGCCGCGATGGGCTTGCCGGTCCGCGCGTCGACGACGGTGCCGTGAACGGCTGCGGCCGGGATGCCGGCCGCCGGATTGCCGGCCACTGGGACGCCAGCCGCCGTGCCGCCAGTCACCGTGCCGCCGGCCGCCGTGCCGCCGGCCACCGGATTGCCGGTCGTCGCGTTGGCGGCCCTCGCATCGCCGGGCGGCGCGGCGGCGACTGCCGCGAGCGCGCACGCACAGGCGCTCGCCCGCAACCATTGGGCGATCTTGTTCATGGCCGGTCCTCCGCGTGTGCATCGGCATGCGCATCGCCGCGCTCGCCGAGCATCCGCGCGAGCACGGCCGGCGTGCAGCCGTCGACGATCAGCAAGCGCGGCAGCGCGAGCGGCGCGTCGCCGCGCCGGACCTTGCGCGCGTCGAGCGTGAAGCCGGCGATGTAGCCCGACTGCGCGGCGAGCGACGTCAGCTCGTCGTCGTAGAGACCGAACGGCCACGCGAGCAGATCGACCGGACCGCCGACTTCGCGTTCGAGCAGCGCGCGCGAATGCGCGAACTGCGTCGCGGCGAAGCGGCGGAACGCGTCCGGCGCGAGGCGCCGGCGCTCGGTGCGAAAGTTCGGATGCCACCACGTGTGCGACTCGATGTCGAAGCGGCCGGTGTCGCGCAATGCGCGCAGCTCGTCCCACGTCATCGCGTACGATGCGTTCGAGATCGCGGACGGATAGATGAACAGCGTGACGGGCAGCCGCTCGCGCAGCACGATCGGACGCAACAGGTCGTACACCGAGCGATGGCCGTCGTCGACGGTGATCGCGACTGCCTTGTCCGGCAGGCGCGCGGACGGCGATGCCGCCCATCCGACGACGTCGCGCAGCGGCACGATTTCGTAGCCGTGCGCGCGCAGGAACGCGAGCTGCGCTTCGAACGTACTGATGCGGACCGTCATCGAGTCGGGCGGCGTCGATGTGGAGAAGCGGTGATAGACGAGGATCGCGGGGCGTGACGCGTCGGCGGCGGGGCGCGTGGCGGCGTCGGTTGCGGCTGGCGCGGACGGCGCGGACGGCGCGACGCACGCTGACGCGAGACACCAGGCCGCGGCTGCGAACCGAAATCGGGTGAGCCAGGAGCCTGAGTGTCGCAAGGGCATTCCTTCCGTTATTCGAAGCTTGTGACAAACGACACACGACACACGACACACGACACACGACACACGACAAACGACAAACGACAAACGACAAACGACTCGACACACGCCGCGACCAGCCATTGGCGCGTCGATGACGATTCGCGCTCGCTTACGCCCATGCGCGATCGTCAGTGTCGGCATCATGCGGGACAGCTCCCGAAAAGCCTCACCTTTGGCGATGTCGAACGCCGACGCGATGGCCGGCTCGTCGATCGCATCGCGGCGCCGCCGTGCGGTTCGCGTCGAATCGGTCCTGATACGGCAACCATGCTGCTATGGTTTGAGCATCGGCGGTTGATCGTAGTCAAGAACGCCAGCTTTGGCGGGACGGAGTCGCCCGGTGCGAACGGCGCCGCCGGCGGCGAAGCGGCAGGGGAATGAAAGGCGCTGACGATGCGCGGCGGTGCCGCCGTCGCGAATGGACGCGTGGCATCGACGTGCGGCATCGACGCGCGGCGGACAGACGATCGGCACGCGTGCGCGTGCGCGTGCCGGGCGCGATGCCCGCCGCGCGCGGCACGCATGCGCCGCCGGTCACGCGGCACGCTGGTAATAGATGTTCTGCGGATGCCGCGCCTCGGCCAAGAAGAACCAGCGCTCCGCGACGAGCCCTGCGTACTGGATCGCGAATGCGCCGCACGCGAGCCCGAACGACGCGACGGCCGGCGCCGCAGCGCCGCCGATCGCCAGCAGCGCAAACGGCACGGCAAACGCGCAGATCAGAAAGGTCCACTTCACGCGCTGCAGCGTCAGCGGCGTCTTCCCGTGGAAGAACTCGCGCAGGTTGAACGCGCCGGCCGTGAAGCCGCGCGATCGCTGCACGACCCGCCGCGCATGGATGCCGGTCGCGCTTTGCACCGTCGATCGCGGCCGCAGCCGCGCGTTGCGCACCAATGCTGCGGTGCGCGTCGCGCAACCCGCGAGCGTCAGCGCGCACGCGCATCCGGCGAGCGCCGGCACGAGCGGCGGCGCGAACCACGCGGCGCCGGCGGTCGCGAGCGTGAAGCCGGACGCGCAGCCAAGCAGCACGAAGTTGGTCATCGTCAGCGGCGTCGCCCATTCCTGAAGGAAGCGCAGACAGATGTAGATCATGCCGGTGCAGACGAACAGTACGCCGCTCGCGAGCGTCGCGAGCATGCCGAGCGCGAGCGAATACGGCAATGCGAGCGCATGCGCGCCGCCGTAAGCCGTCGCGCACGCGAGAAACACCGGCAGCGCGATGCATTCGCGCGCCAGCCACGACGTGCGCCACATCGCGACCGCGCGCCATGCGCGCTCCGGACGCCCGAGATGGAAGAACGATGCGAACAGGCCGAGCGAGCCGAGCAGCACGGCGAGCGCCGCGCCCGCGATGAAGAACGCCTGCGGCGGCAACGCGGTTAGCCCGAGCCGCGCCGCGAGCTCGACGCCGAACAGCGCGATCACGAGCCCCTGGCTCGCGCCGCTCAGCGTCGTCAGGAATATGACCGAAAAAGCGGGTTTCATTCGTGTTGCTCCGGATTCGGTGTCGGTAGCGCCGGCGCGCGGCGCGTTCAGGCGCGCTTCGCGAGCGCGGCGAGATGCACCGGCTCGTGCGCCAGGCGGTCGCCGGCCGATGCGAGCGCCGGCTCCGCGCCGGCCGATCGGCACGAACACGCGTCGCCGCTGCCGCAAGCCGTCGTCGTGCGTCGGGGCAGATAGTGATTCGCGGGCCGCGCGCCCCATTCCGGCATCAACTGATAGCCGCCGCGCTCGCGAATCGCTTGCGATACGACCGACTCCGGATCGTGAATGTCGCCGAATAGGCGCGCCGAAGTCGGGCACGCGAGCACGCACGCGGGCTTGCGATCGCGCTCGGGCAGCGCGTCGTCATGGATGCGGTCCGCGCAGAGCGTGCACTTCGTCATCTCCTTGCGCGCCTCGTCGAGCTCGCGCGCGCCGTACGGACACGCCCACGCGCAGTACTTGCAGCCGATGCACTTGTCGTAATCGATGAGCACGAGCCCGTCTTCCTTGCGCTTGTAGCTCGCGCCCGTCGGGCATACGGGCACGCACGGCGGATCTTCGCAATGCAGGCACGACTTCGGGAAATGGATCGTGTCGGCGAGCGGGAATTCGCCCGCCTCGAACGTCTGCACGCGGTTGAAGAACGTGCCGGACGGATCGGCGTCGTACGGCCGCGCATCCGACAGCGCGCCCGCTTCGCCCGACGTATTCCACTCCTTGCAGCTCGTTACGCACGCGTGGCATCCCACGCACACGTTCAGATCGATTACGAGCGCCATTTGCGTCATCGCATGTTCCTCGTCAACGGCGTTTCGCCGGATTGCGCAACCGGGCGGCGAATTCGCCTCGGCCTGCGAAGTAGCTCTGCACGATGCGCCGAACCGCGCCCGTCACGCCGGGCAGCGCCGGCATCGGCGCGAACTGCGGCAGCGTATGGTCGGCATCCGCTTCGGCCGGATAGATCCGCACGCGCACGTCGTACCACGCGGCCTGGCCGGTGATCGGATCGGAGTTCGAGATGCGCGGCGCATGCGCGGTGTCGCCGGGCAGCTCGTCGGTGATCACGTGATTGAGCAGGAAGCCGCGCTGCGATTCGTTTGCGTTCGGCCCGAGATTCCACGCGCCCGCGGCCTTGCCGATCGCGTTCCAGGTCCACACGGTGCCCGGCTCGACGACTTCGCTATAGCGCGCGCGGCAGCGCACCTTGCCCCATTGCGACTCGACGTAGATCCAGCCGCCGTCCGCGATCCCCGCATCGCGCGCGATCCTCGGGTTCACGAACAGATCGTTCTCCCCATGAATCTGCCGCAGCCACGCGTTCTGCGAATCCCACGAGTGATACATCGCCATCGGCCGCTGCGTGACGGCGGCGAGCGGGTAGCGCTGCGGATCGGTCGCGTCGAGCTCGAGCGGTTCGTACCAGAACGGCAGCGGATCGAAATAGCGCTCGATGCGCGCGCGCAAGCGCTCGGGCGGTTGCCGGCCGTGCGTCTTGCCCTGCGCGGCGAGACGGAATGTCTGCATCACGTCCGAATACAGATGGATCACGATCGGTTCGCCGAACTTCCGGAAGCCTTGCTCGACCGCCCATTTCAGATACGGGCCGTTGCAGCCGCGCATGTATTGCAGCGTCTCCGGCAGCGTGTAGTGGAAGACGCAGTCGTGCTTCGCGTATTCGTCCCATTGACGCGGATTCGGCTCGCCGACGAGCGCGCCGCCGCCGTCCCCGCCGCGCCAGCCCATCAGGAAGCCGACGCCCGAATCGGGCGCGGTCTGATAGTTGACGATGAAGTCCGGATAGTCGCGGAACTTGCGTGCGCCGTCCGGCGTTGTGAACGCCGGCAGCTTCAGCCGGCTCGCGAGCTCGATCAGCACGTCCTGGAACGGCTTGCATTCGCCGGTCGGCGGCACCACCGGTATGCGCACCGAATCCGCCGGTCCGTCGAATTCGGAGATCGGCCGGTCGAGCATCGACATCGCATCGTGCCGCTCGAGATACGTCGTGTCGGGCAGGATCAGATCGGCGAACGCGGTCATTTCGGACTGGAACGCGTCGCACACGACGATGAACGGAATCTTGTATTCGCCGTGCGCGTGCTTGTCCGCGAGCATCTTGCGGACCTCGACCGTGTTCATCGACGAATTCCACGCCATGTTGGCCATGAAGATCATCAGCGTGTCGATCGGATAGGGATCGCCGCGCCACGCGTTCGTGATCACGCTGTGCATCAGCCCGTGGACCGCGAGCGGGTATTCCCACGAAAACGCCTTGTCGATCCGCACCGGGCCGCCTTGCTCGTCGACGAACAGATCCTCGGGCGCGGCGGGCCAGCCGAGCGGGCCCGCCGCGAGCGGCGTGTCCGGGCGCACCGCGCCGGGGCCGCTCGGCGGCTTCGCCGAAGGCGGCACCGCGCGCGGATACGGCGACTTGTGGCGGAAGCCGCCCGGCCGGTCGATCGTCCCGAGCAGCGACATCAGCACCGCGAGCGCGCGGATCGACTGGAAGCCGTTCGAGTGCGCGGCGAGTCCGCGCATCGCATGGAACGCGATCGGATTGCCGGTGACGGCGTCGTGCGTTTCGCCCCACGCGTCGGTCCAGCGGATCGGCAGCGTGATTTTGTGGTCGCGCGCGACATCGGCCATTTCGTGCGCGAGCCGGCGGATCGTGTCGGCCGATATGCCCGTGATCCGTTCGGCCCATTCCGGCGTGCATGCGGCGACGCGCTCGCGCAGCAGCGCGAACGACGGCGCGACGGGCGTGCCGTCGTCGAGCGTGTAGCGGCCGTCGAGCGCGGGCGTCGCGCCGCGCGTGTGATGCGGCACGGGCCGGCCGCTGCCGAGATCCCACCACAGGTGATCCTGCGGAAACAGCGGATTGCGCTCGGGCGTGGCCGCATCGCGCACGAAGAGCCCGAACGTGTCGGCGTCGGCGCGCATGTCGAGCAGCTCGGCCGCGTTCGTGTAGCGCGTGACGAAGTCGCGGTCGTAGCGGCCCGTGTCGATCAGCTCGCGAATCAGCGCCATGAACAGCGCGCCGTCGGTGCCGGGACGAATCGGCACCCATTCGTCGGCGATCGCCGCGTAGCCGGTGCGGATCGGATTGATCGCGACGAACCGGCCGCCCGCGCGCTTGAACTTCGAGATCGCGATTTTCAGCGGATTCGAATGATGGTCCTCGGCGGTGCCGATCATGAAAAACAGCTTTGCGCGATCGAGATCGGGGCCGCCGAATTCCCAGAACGAGCCGCCGATCGTGTAGATCATGCCGGCCGCCATGTTCGCCGAGCAGAAGCCGCCGTGCGCCGCGTAATTGGGCGTGCCGTACTGCTTCGCGAAGAGACCCGTCAGCGCCTGCATCTGGTCGCGGCCGGTGAAGAGCGCGAATTGCTTCGGATCGGTCGCGCGCAGATGCGCGAGCCGCTTTTCGAGCACGGCGAACGCGACGTCCCACGACACCGGCTCGAACTGCGCGCTGCCGCGCTCGGCGCCCGCCTTGCGCATCAGCGGCCGCGTGAGCCGCGCGGGCGAGTACTGCTTCATGATTCCCGACGCGCCTTTCGCGCAGATCACGCCCTGGTTGAGCGGGTGATCGGGGTTGCCGTCGATATAGCGGACTTCGCCGTTTCGCAGATGCACGCGGATTCCGCAGCGGCACGCGCACATGTAGCAGGTTGTCGTCTTGACTTCGAGTGGCTCGTTTCCGGCTCGCACGCGATCGTTCATGTTCGCTCTTTATCGAAGGTTCCGTCGAAGCGAGCGCGACGGATGCCGTCTCGCGCTTTGCATGCTATGTGCGGCGCGCTGGTATGACAAATCGCGATTTCAAACTGAAGTCATCGGCGAGGCTGATAGATCGCCGATCCGCGACGGATGTGCCGGCGCGCGAACGCGCGCTACGGCCGGCTTCCGTCGATGGCGGCGCGTCCGGTCCGCGCAATGCATGCAGATGGGCAGACTTCGGCGATGTCGTATCGACGCCCCGCGCTCGCTCATGTGCGGCGACGGCGCTTGCGGCGCCGAGCGCGATGATGGCGTGCCGATAGGGGTTCTCTCGGGCGGCAGGCCGGTCTCGGCTCAGGCGAGGAACGGGGCATGCGCGCCGTAGAATTTCGCGCGACGCATCGTCGAATCGAATCGGGAACGAAATTGTCGAAATCAATAGGGGCGAAACGTCGACACGCGCGTCGATTGGCGCCGGGTGCGTTCGGCGCGCGCGGCAAGCGTGACCGCCGATTGACACACGTCAATGCCGGCCGGATCCGCGTCGCTACGCTAAAAACCGGCCGTATCGATTCGATCGGCATCAGGTCATTGAGGGGGCGTCCGGCGTGTGCCGGATGTCGTCAGCGGTGTCGGCCGCGCATCGTGCGCGGCTGCGAATTCCAGGAGAGAGCAATGAGCAATTTGACGCGTTACGACCCGTTTTCGCTGGAACCGATGTCCGATTTGTTCCAGGGCTTGTTCCGTCCGCTGCGCGGGATGATTGACGTCGAAGAAGAGAAGCTCGCATCGATGAAGATCGACGTGACCGAAAATGACCAGTCCTACCTTGTCAAAGCCGAGCTGCCGGGCGTCGACAAGAACGACATCAACGTGCAGATCGAAGGCAACGCCGTGTCGATCAGCGCGAAGGTCGAGCGGAACAAGGAGCTGAAGGAAGGCGAGCGCGTGATCCGGCGCGAACGCTATTCGGGCGAGTTCAGCCGGTCCTTCTCGCTCACGGGCGAAATCGACCGCGACGCCGCGACCGCGCAGTATCAGGACGGCGTGCTGTCGCTGACGCTGCCGAAAAAGGCGACTGCGGAGAGGAAGAAGCTGGCGATAAGCTGAGTGCGCGTGCGCGCCGCGGTTCACGCGGCGCTTTGCGTTTGCTTTGCGATGCAAGTCGGCACGCTCTTGGCGGTGCGCCGGCGGTTCTTTTGTCTTCCTGATGCGGCGTGGCGCACGTCGCGTACCGCGCATCGTGCAAAGCCAAAGCGCGGCAGCGCTACGCGCGACGCGGCACGCGCGATACGCGACACGTCAGCCGCGACGAGCGAGCCGTACGCCTCGCCCGCGCGCAGCGATCCCGCCCGCATCGGCGCAGCGGGATCGCGCGACGCTCAGGCGTGCGCGCCGCCCGCGTGCGCAACCGGCATGCCGACCGTCTGCGCGAGGATCGGCAATTCGTCTTCATTCAGGCTGAGCGCGTCGGCGAGCAGCCGATGGTTGATCCAGCCGCGCACCACGCAGCCGAGTCCCGCCGACGCGCAATACAGCGCGACGTTCTGCGCGATCGCGCCCGCCGCCACCGCGGAGAACGTCTCGCGCAGCGGTTTCGGCATCGACTGCAGCCGCGACGACCGCACGACATAGACGAGATCGAGCGGCGCGGCGCCGACGAAGTCCTGATAGCCGGTCAGGTTGCGTGCGTCGATCGAGCGCTTCAGCAGCAGCCGGTGCAGCGCCGGATCGTAGCGGTAGACGCCGTCGGGCAGCGCGACGTAGATGTCGATCTCGTTGAACGCATGCGCGGACGGCGCGGTGCGGCCGCCCGTCGCCGGACGGTTGACGCCGCCGGCTGCCCACAGCAGTTCGCCGAGCGTCGCCGGCGCGAGCGGCGCGGACGAGAACTCGCGCGTGCTCGCCCGCAGCGACAGCGCGGCCATCAGCGGCAGGCCCGCGCCGAGATCGGGCTGCGGCAGATCGATGATCGCGGGCGCCTCCTCTTCCGCGGGCGCGGGCAATGCCACGGCGATCGGTTGATAGGTCAGCAGTTCGGGATCGCTCATGTCCGTCTCCAAGACAGTGGAAAACCGCGCCGCACCCGCTCGCGAGCGCGCTCGCTTCTCAACGATAGCGAGTGTGTCGCACGTCGAACTGATCCCGATCAAGTGTCGCACGCCGGCGCGCGCGTGCCGGCGAAGTTGACATGCATCAGAATGGGAGACGGACGCGCGTGCGACGCTGTGTTGCACGTTTGTGCGTCCGCGCGCTTCGCCTCGTCGTGCGCTGCGTTGCCGCAAGGCCGTCGGCCGCGGGCTGCGGCGCGCGCGTCCATCATGCTTACGAACGGAGGCCGATCGTGAATGCTGCCGAGATCTGCACCCGCGCCGTCGCCGTGTGTCGCCGCACCGACACCGTGCTCGACGCCGCGCACCTGATGCGCGACCGCCACGTCGGCGACCTGATCGTCGTCGACGACGCGGGTCGCGCGCAAGAACCGGTCGGCATGCTGACCGACCGCGACATCGTGCTGTCGCTGATCGCGAAGGGGGTCGATCCCGCCGCGCTGTTTGTCGGCGAGATCATGTCCGCGCCGGTGGCCGTCGTCCACGAGCAGGACAGCTTGTGGACGATCGCGCATCGGATGCGACTGACGGGCGCGCGCCGGATGCCGGTCGTGAATGCCGAGGGCGCGCTCGTCGGGATGGTGTCCCTGGACGACGTGTTGGCGTGCGCGGCGTCGCTGTTCGACGAGATCGCGTCGGTTTCGCGGCGTCAGGTTCACTTCGAGGAGAAGGCGCGGAGCTGACGTGCGCTCGCGCGCTGTCCGCGGCGGCGTCGCGGCGCGTTCGCGCTATCGGTCTCACGCCGTCGATTGCATGCGCGCGGCATTGCGCCGTCGAATGGGCGAGCTGCGTTCGTGCAATCGGTTTCATGTCCGCGGATTCCGGGGGCACGCCGCCAGTCGATTCGGCACTTTCGTGCACCATTGCCGTCGTGCGACCCCCGTTGCGCCGCGCTGGCGCATGGCCGTTGAAGTGCTAACGCCGCGCGCGCCGCGCGGCCGCGGTTTCCTTGCGCGCCTGCGCGAAGTGCAAGACCGCATCCGTCACCGTCGGAAAGAAGTGATCGGCGCCGATCTTGTCGAAGAGCCCGTAGGTGCGCAGCCGGTCCTTGACCGGCCCTTTCATCTCCGCGAAATAAAGCGTGATCCGCCGCGCGGCGAGTTCGTCGCGCAGCGTCGCGAGCATATCTGCGGCGGTGACGTCGACGTCGGTGATCGGCTCGGCCGCGATCACGACGCAGCGCACCGGTGCGTCGGCGTCGGCGATCGCGTCGTGCACGTGGTCGCGAAAGATCGTCGCGTTCGCATGAAACAGCGGTGCGTCCCAGCGGAACGCGACGAGGCCGGTCATCTGCCGCGCGTCCGGATGGCGCGACACGTCGTGATAGCCGTGCATGCCATCGACGCGGCCGAGCACCGTATCGTACGGATGCCACGCGCGCCAGACGAACGACAGCAGCGACAGCCCGACCGCGAGCAGAATGCCCGGCACGACGCCGAGCAGCACGACGCCCGCGAAGCACAGGATCGACACCGCGCATTCGCCGCGGCGCATATTGAAGAGCCGAACGACCGCGCGCACGTCGACGAGGCCGCTCGCCGAATAGATGACGACCGCCGCGAGCGCCGCGAGCGGCACGCGGGCGAGCAATGTCGGCGCGACGAGCAGCAGCGCGATGCAGCCTGCCGCGACGACGCTCGTCAACTGCGTGCGCGCGCCGGCCGCGAGCGCGACAGGCGTGCGCGACGAACTGCTGCTGACCGCGCAGCCGCGCAGCGCGCCGGCGAGCAGGTTCGCCGCGCCGAGCGCGATCAGTTCCTGATTGCGCTCGGTTTCGCGGCCGTCGTCCTGCGCGAACACGCGCGATAGCACGCTGATGTCGGCGACCGACACCATGGCGATCGCGAGCGCGCCGGCGATGAGCCGGCTCGCGTCGGCGAGCGATATGGCCGGGAGGCCGGGCAGCGGCATGCTGCCGGCGAGCGGGCCGACGAGGGCGACGTGCGCGTTGGCGACATGCGCGTTGGCGACGTGCGCGTTGGCGACGTGCGCGTTGGCGACGTGCGCGTTGGCGACGTGCGCGTCCGGCACAGTGCCGAGCCACGCTGCGGCAATCGACGCGGCGGCGACCGCGATCAGAATGCCGGGCCACGCGGGCGCAACGCGTCGCAGCAGCACGATGCCGGCGAGACAGCCGGCGCCGAGCGCGAGCGATGCGGCGTCGATCCGGCCTTGCGCGACGGTCGCGGCAATGCTCGTCACTTCGTCGACGAACGTGCCGCCGCACGGCGCGGCGCCGAACAGGCTCGGGAGCTGGCTCGCGATCAGCGTCAGCGCGAGGCCGTTCAGATAGCCGTACTGAATCGGTTTGGACAACAGATCGGTGACGAAGCCGAGCTTCAGCAGGCCGGCGAGCACGCAGAAGCCGCCCGACATCAGCGCGAGCGCGGCCGACAGCGCGACCGCGTGCGCGGGGTCGCCATGCGCGATAGGCGCGATCGCGCCGGCGATCAGCGCGGCAAGGGCGGAATCGGGGCCGAGCACGAGAATCCGGCTCGGGCCGAAGATCGCGTAGCCGACGAGCGCGGCGATCGTCGCGTTCAGTCCGGCGACGACGGGCAGGCCGGCCGCCTGTGCGTAGCTCATGCCGACCGGCACGAGGACCGCGGTCAGCGCGACGCCCGCGAACAGGTCGCGCGCGAGCCACGCGCGCTGGTACGTGCGCAGCGTCGCGACGCCCGGCAGCCAGCGGCGCCACGCCGCGCCGCCGCCGCGCCGCACGACGTTCCGTTCGCGCGCGGCGCGTTCCCGCTCGATCAAGACACGACGTCCATCAGCGGACGCCGCGGCGCGTGCGGAACGACCGGGCCGCGTCCGATGCGCAGCAGCAGTTGCGGATGGGCGTCGACGTGCAGCAGCGGGCGCAGTCTTTCGCGCAGTGTGTCGATTTCGATCGGCTGATTCAGATAGGACGCGGTCAGCCCCGCCGCCGTCGCGACGAGCAGCACGCGCTCGAGCGCCTGGCCGGTCGCGACCCACGCGTCGCGATCGTCGCTCGCGGTCGAGATGCCGACGACGAGCGGCGAGCCGTCGACGAGCTTGTGATGCATCGCCGCCATTCCGCCGCCGAGATCGAACGTGCGGATCACCGACGCGATGACGGGCGTCGCGAAGTCGAGCAGCGCGGGCACGCCGGCCGCGAACGCCGGCATTCCGTCATCGCGGCGGCGCGGATGCACCCAGTTCGCGAGCTCGCGCCGAAAGCGCAGATCGGCGAACTGGAGGCGGTCGGCTTCGGCGATCAGCTCGGCGATCTCCTCGCGCGCGGCGGGCGTGTCGACACAGGCGATTTCGGCGCCTTCGGCCGCGCCGGCATCGACAAGCGCGCGCTGGATCTCGCGCGAGACCGCTTCGTTCGCGAACGGCGCGCGGGTCGTCACGCGCTCGACGATCGCGTCGAACAGCGGCACGAGGCTTTCGTCGTGGTAGCCGCGGGGATCGAGCCGCACGAGCGCGATCACGTCGGGGTCCGAGCTCGACGGGAACATGTCGATCGAATACGCGAGCCCGAAGTGGCTCAGCGCGACGCGCAGATTGAAGAGCGCCGCGCCGCAACTGACGAGCAGCTCGCGGTCGTACGGGTCGACGACGGGCAGCGCGCGCAGCCGGTCCGCGCACAGCATCACCGACGCGTCGCCGAGGATGAAGCGCCACGGCTGCGTGTTGTGGCTCGACGGCGCGAGGATCGCGTAGCGGATCGCGAGGCGAAGCGGGTCCTCGACGCTCGCCGACGGATCGAACGGGGGGATGTCGTCATGCGGCGGCGTCTGGCGCTTGGGCGTTTCCATGTTGCTGTTCTCCTGTCGGGAGGCGCGGTCGTGCGCGGGCGGATGTGACGCGCCGGAGTTCGAGGGCGGTGCGCACTGCGTAGGATCGATTCCAGTCTATGGAGCGGCTGCCGGGCGGTGCTTGACCCAGATCAACGGCGGATGGGCGGGGGGCGAGCGGGTATTCCGTTGTAGGGCTAGCGGACGCGTGTCTTTCTGTCCGAATGGACGCCCGTTGCAATCGGAGGACCGGTGCGCTCGCCTCTCATCGAGACCTATCTGTTTTAATCGAAGTGATAAATATAGAAAGCGCGCCTGTAATGCTTCATATGTGATTGAGGGATTCAA
Source organism: Burkholderia sp. ABCPW 14 (assembly GCF_001523835.1). Classification (NCBI taxonomy): domain Bacteria; kingdom Pseudomonadati; phylum Pseudomonadota; class Betaproteobacteria; order Burkholderiales; family Burkholderiaceae; genus Burkholderia; species Burkholderia sp. ABCPW 14. The sequence goes on from NZ_LOVS01000087.1 coordinate 18,977, forward strand.
TCGAACTTTGATGGGGAGTCAGGTGTTTCGGTTGATATGACTCGATATTTCAATTATCTTGCGGCGCACGTATTTCATTTTAGGCCATCGAGGTGCGAGCGTGAAGCTTGTCCCGTTTGTCGTTCTCGTTTTTTTTATTCTGTTGAATTAATATATGAATAATAGCGGAAATAAATTTTTCGGGATATTGGATGGAAGAGAAAAATTCTGGAATTCAATATAGAATAAGAATCGCGTGATGCAAGTTTCCAGAAAGAGAAGGTCGCTAATACGCACTTCAATTGCATTCCCGGCGGCGATGCTGCTGCCTTCGGTTCGGAGCTGGGCGCAGACGAGATGACATGGACCAGCCGACGAACTCCCTATGATTTCCGTTACCGCGCCTCGTGAAACCAGTCTGCCGATTCCTTCGGTTGGAGGGTCAGTGGGCGGATATAGTTGGACGACTGGATTCGACAATATACGAGGCGGAATATATCAAATCGGAAAATTCAATCTGGTCAATGGCAGGAAAATTCTATCTGCTGCTGAAGCTGGAAAGTCGCTCGACGTGCTCTCCGAATTTGCGTATGGAATAGAGCTGGCGAGTAATAATCTAGTCAAGGCATAAATTGCAACCTATGGAATTTTTACTCAATGGTTGGCGAACAATGGGTGGCAGGGTGTCGTCGGTGCCGATCAGTATGGACTGTCAAATACACAGCTGAGTGGCTTGACGACAGCGTTCGGTTTGTTCAGTGATTATTATTTTAGCCACCTGCCTGCGCCGCCTATTTCAGAATTCAAATTTTACGCTACACCATTCTTTACTCTCGCCGCCTATGATTATTGGATTCGCGGAAACGGATCTCCCCGGGTGGTCGATCTCAAATTTTTACGGTTGGGCATCGGGGCCAACGAGATTGGCCCCATTCGATCCATTATCGTCAATGATGGCATGGGACCTGGTGCTTATCCCATCGATGCTGAGTTCAGTACGAATCTGCTGAGCGATAAAGAATATATCGTCGGTTCCGCGCTTGGCCGGGTGAGCGGGCATGTCGTTGGTCAGCTCGTTTTGACGGCTGATGGAGGTTTTTCATTTGCCGGGGAGTATACGTTGAATCCGGATAAATTCGATTTTGATGCATCGAACTCAAGGCCGTATATACAGGAGGTGTTGACTACCTTGGTCAGAAAGATGGGTGAAATAAATGGTCATACAGATTTCATGATTTATTTTAAAGGGTCTCAACCTTTGAATGTTTCGGGGGCTCGTCGGAACATTAAAGCCATGGATGAACACGGGGTGGTTCGCAGGCCGTCCATGGGAGGGTTGCCCAGCCTTGGGATGCGGGACATAATAAATGGAAATGTTTCCGGGATATAAGTAATGGGCATTGACATATTCGGCCGGGGGTATTCTGTTTAAATTTGTAAAGATGCTCTCGATTGAATGCATCGCTGACTGGATGTGTGTGATGGCGTGATATTTGAATTATGTTATGGTTGTTGAATTGTTTTAATGGATGGTAAATTTAATTGGATTTAAATCGATCTCGGAAGGCAAGGGTGGTGATGGCCTCCGCTGTTACTCTTGTTCTGGCGATTGTCGGGTTGGTGATTGCCATGATGTACGTGAGAGTCTATGACGGAGGCGATGGAATTTGCCCCGATATGACGCGACAGGAGATTAAATCTAAAATCGTGAAGTACGCGTATCGAAATAACAAGAATCCAAAAATTGACTTCGATGAAGATTTTTCATATCTGAGCGATGTCGCGCAATGGAAGGTTCCATACAGGGTCAACGGGCACCGGTACGTTGCCAAGATGACCTGCAAAGGTTGGATCGTGGACAACGTCGGCCCGTTTGACTGAGCTGTTGGGCAAGCGTCCGCATCGCACTAGATCGATTCGGCCGGGTGCGCTGTATCGCTGTGGCGCGCTTGGTCAGATCGCACGATCCAGTACGACGCATTGCCAATGTGAAATGGGCTGCCGCGGCAGTGCAATTGATCAGACCCAGGCGGTTCATTCGATAGTGGCGAGCGTCTCCGACGCAGGGCCTTTTCGACATCAACTCGTTGTCGCGGCATCAATTGAGGCCGTATCGAGCACGTCGAGCACCGCCCGCCAATACCCGGCTGACCGAATCGTCTCCAGCGGCACATCGGTATCGAAGCCGATCGTGCGCGCGCGCTCGCCGGCGTCGAGCGGATCGGCTGTCGCGAGCTGCGTTGCGAGCACGGCCGCGCCTGCGTCCGAACGATCGCTTTGCGCGGCGGCGCGCGCATCGACGCGCCGTTCGAGACACGCGCGGCTCGCGCGGAAATCGAGAATGAAGACGGGCACCTGCTGCGCCTGCGCGAGCGCGACGAAGTTCGCGCGGCGCGCGCGTGCGAGAAACGTCGCGTCGACGAGCGCCGTGTAGCCGGCGCGCAGCACGTCGCGCGCGAGCGCGCGCAGGCGTTCGTATTGCGCGTCGATCTGCTGCGGCGTGTACGCGCTTGCGGGCAGCCGCCGCGCGTCGACCGCCGTGAACGGCCGCGCGCGCTTGCGCTCGCTGTCGCTCGACAGCCGGATCGCGCCCGAGACATTGGCGAGCGCTCGGCTCGCGACCGACTTGCCCGAGCCCGAATAACCGTGACACAGCAGCAGGCACGGACGGCGCGCGCGAGCCGCGTGCGCGGCGACGTCGATGTACGCGCGCGCCCGCTCGCGGTGCGCGTTGCGCGCCGCATCGTCGCCGCCCGCGCGCATCGTCGCGACGAGCGCGCGCACGAGTGCACGATACGCGACGTACAGCGGCAGCGCGGCAAGGCCCGCGAAGTCGCCCGTCTCGTCGAGCCAGCGGTTCAGCAGCCGGTGCGCGAGATCGGCGCGCCGGTGTGCGTGCAGATCCATCAGCAGAAACGACAGATCGTTGATCACGTCGATCCAGCGCAGCGCGTCGTCGAAGTCGATGCAGTCGAACATCAGCGCGTCGCGGCCGTGCTTCACGACATTGTCGAGATGCAGGTCGCCGTGGCACGCGCGGACGTAGCCATCGGCGCGGCGCGCGTCGAGATGCGCGGCGAGCGCGTCGCAACGGCGCAGACACCACGCGCGCAGCGACGCCGGCAGCGCCGGGCCGAGCGCGCGTTCGAGCGGCGTGAACACGTCTTCGATCTGCTTGCGCAGCTCGTGCGCGCTGCCGTATGCGCGCTGCGGGACGTCGCGCGGCGCGTGCAGGTGGTACGCGGCGAGACGCGTCGCGGCGGCGTCGATGTCCGGCGCGCCGAGCTCGCCGTGCGCGAGCCGTTGCGAGAACAGCATCCGCTCGTCGAAGCGGCGCATCTTGACGACATGATCGACGGCGACGCCCGCGCCGCCGACGCGCAGGCCGCGCGCGCGCCGCACGATCGGACGGACCGCGACATAGATCGGCTCGGCGAGCGGGCGGTTCAGCGCGAGTTCGGCTTCGCATGCGCGGCGGCGCGCGGCGAGGCCGCTGAAATTCGCGAAGCCGAAGTCGAACGGCTTCAGGCGCTTGTATGCGAAACGCCCGGCGAGATAGACGACGGAGATGTGCGTCTCGATGCGCGCGATGTGGCCGGCCGGATGCGGATACGTCGACGCGCGGCGCAGCGTCGCGTCGACTTCGCGCGACAGGCGGCGGGCCGCGCGCTCGCGCACAGCGCGCCGCTGCGGGCCGTTGCCGCGTATGGCGGCGGCGCGCGCGAGGCGGCGTGCGCCGCGCGATTCGTCGGCGGATTTCGCGAGCTTCGACGGGCGCGAACGGCGCATCCGTCACCTCCGGGGATCGTGGCCGCGCGGGATGCGGGCGCCGTCGGCCGTGCGACTGCCGACGGCCGTCGAGGCCGCCGCGCCGCGGATGCGCCCGCTGTCATTCGACCCGATTGCTGCGGGCGTCGGCTTGACGTGGGTCAAGCAAGCGGGCGTGGGGCGGGCGTTCGAGGTTTGTGTCGACGGGATCGCGATGGCGGGCATTCGTCCGTCGGGCGGCGCTCGACGTTGAACGGCGCTTGCGCGGCTTCGTTGCGCGATGTGCGACGCGTCCGGCGATGCGGGCCGGGAGAGCGCGTTCTTTGCGTGAAGGCGCGCTCGCCGGCCGCCGCGCGTGAGCGGTCGCATGCTCGAACGCGGCCGGGCGGCCGGCGGCGCGGCGACGATTCGCGGCGACGATTCGCGGCGACGATTCGCGGCGACGATTCGCGGCGACGATTCGCGGCGACGATTCGCGGCGACCGATCGCGCCGCCCAGCCGTTCGCCGCGCCACGCGATATTTCACCAAACGTGCCGAGCGCAAAGGAACCCGCTTCTAAGCGCCGCCCTCGCAGTTTCCCTCCGCCTCGCGCGCCACATCCGCCCGCCGGATCGCGATGCTCTTCAGCTTCGCGCGCCATGCGCCGAACAGCAGCGCATTGATCTCCTCGAGCGAATAGTGGCCCGCGAGCGTCAGCGTATTCGCGACCCCCGCGTCCACATACGGCTGCAGCGCCGCGCGCATCGCGAGGCGGTCGCTCGGCGCGATGTCGGCGTCGGTCGCGAAATAGTCGGGCAGCGCGACGCGCTCGCCGCGCAGCGACCGGAACAGCCGGTGCGCGTGGTTCTCCGCACGCATCCCCGGCGCGCCTGTCGCGCCGGTGCCGGTGCCGGTGCGCACCGGCCGGTGCTCGATCCACGCGCGCGCCGGCTCGATGCCGGGCGAGCAGTTGTCGCCGAACGCGAGGCTCACGCCGACGACGGGCGCGAACGACGTCAGATGGCTGTTGCGCAGCCCATTGCGCTCGATCGCGTGGCGGACCGCGTGCGGCAGCGGCGGCCCCGCGTGCAGCGCGTCGAGATGCGCATCGCGGTCGCACAACGGAAACGCGCCGCGCTCGGCGGTGAGCTCGGCCGACGCCGCATACGCGTGATTGCGCAGATCGGACGCGATGTAGCGCGTCATCTCGCGCGCGGCCGGCGAATCGTAGCGCAGCCGCATCATCGCGAGCATGTCGGCGAGCCCCGTCACGCCGACGCCGATCCGCCGCTTCTGATACGACTCGCGCGCGTGCGCGGCGAGCGGCCAGCGCGTGACGTCGAGCGCGTTGTCGAGGAGGCGCACCTCGACCCGCACGGCCGCGTCGAACGCGGCGAAGTCGAAGCGCGGCTCGCCGCCGGCGCCGAACGGATTGCGCACGAACCGCGACAGGTCGACCGCGCCGAGCATGCAGCTACCGTACGGCGGCAGCGGCTGCGCGCCGCACGGGCTCATCGCGTCGATCCGCTCGCGGCCGCGCAGCGGGTCGGCCGCGTCGATTGCGTCGACGAACACGAGGCCGGGCCCTTCACCGTCGCGCGTCGTGGCGACGATCTCGCGCCACAGATGGCGCGCGGGCGTCGTCGCATACGTCCACGCGCCGTCGGGCGCGGGCAGCGCGCCGCTCGCCGTGTCGCGCGGCGGCGCCGGATGTCGCAGCGTCCACGGCAGATCCTGCTCGACCGCCTGCATGAACGCATCGGTAACGGCCACCGCGAGCTCGAGCGTCTCCCAGCGCGCGCGCCCGCGCTTCGCGGCGACGAACGCGAGCAGATCCGGATGATCGCAGCGCAGCACCGCGAGTTGCGCGCGGCGGCGTCCGTCGTGCTCGCCCGCCTGCACGCCGATGCGATCGAACCGGTCGAGCGCCGCGCACACGCCGGGCGATGTCGACTGGTCGGCGTCGGGCCGCGCACGCGCGGGCGGGATCTCCGAGAAGTCGTAGCCGACGTCGCCGCCCATCGCGAGCGTCAGGCGCGCTTCGTCGATCGCGTGGCCGAGGTCGGGATGAAAGCGCGTAAGCGCGGCGGGCGCGCGGATCGGATGGACGAAGCAGCTCGCCATCGTCTGATCCTGAGCCGCGCCCGCGCGCGCCATGATGCGGCCCGCGCCGAGCGCGCCGTTCAGCAGGTTCCGGTAGAAGCGCCGCGCCGCGCCGGAGCGCGTCGCGACCGGTTCCACGAGCGCGAGCGCGCGCGCGACCCGCGCGCATGCCTGAGCGCGCGACGTCTCGTCCGGCAGCGCGTAGCGGTCGGCGAATACGGCGTCGCAGATCGGTTGGTCGTCCATGTTGCCGATCATGCGGACGAACGAATCGGCGTGGCGAACGGTGCGCGTCCGTTTTTTGATCGTCCGCAAGCGGCGTGCGCGCGGGCCGCGCGCGGCGGCTCAATGCGCGGCGCGGCGCGGGCGTCTCGCGTGCTGCGTTTCGATGCGCGTCCAGAACGCCTCGAGCGCCGGGTAGATCGATCGCCGCCAGTGCGGGCCGAGGAAGAGGTCGTAGTGATCGCAGTCCGGCGCGGTGATTCGTTCGCGCGCGGCGTCGGGCAGCGCATCGCACAATTGCTGTGCGGCATGCGTCTGGCCGGCGCCGGAAATGTCGTCGCGGCCGCCTTCGATCGTGCAGAGCGCGGTGCGCGTGAGCCGTTGCGGCGCGACGCGGCGGCGGCCGACCGACCAGCGGCCGTTCGCCAGCAGGCGCTCGTGAAAGATCACACGGATCGTGTCGAGGAAATAGCGCTCGGTCATGTCGAGCACCGCGCCGTATTCGTTCATCTCGCGCAGGCAGCGCGCGGCGCCGGCGAAGTCGCCCGTCATCCACGCGGCCCAGTAGCGGCTTTCGAGCGCGACGCGCCGCTGCGGATGCGCGACGACGATCGCCGCGTGCTGGACGAAGCCGGGATAGACGCGCCGTCCGGCGCCCGCGTACGGCGGCGGCACGACGTCGATCGCCGTGCGGCGGAACCAGTCGAGGTCGTGTTCGAGCGCGAAGCGGTCGACGAGCGTCGGGTGCGCGCGCGTGTCGATCGGGCCGCCCAGCAGCGCGACGCTCGCGATGTGGACGCCGCGCGCGGCAAGCAGCGCGGCGGACGCGAGCGCGGGCACCGTCGCCTGACAGACCGCCATCATGTGCAGCCCGTTCGCATTCGCGCCGGCGACGAAGCGCTCGAGCGTGCGCACGTAGTCGTCGAGGCCGAATGCGCCAGCGTCGGGCGGGACGTCGCGTGCGTTGCGCCAATCGGTCACGTAGACGTCGCGCGTCGCGAGCAGCGTCTCGACGGTCTCGCGCAGCATCACCGCGTGGTGCCCGGCAAGCGGCGTGCATAGAAAGACCGCGGGGCGTGCGGCCACGTCGCCGTCGAGCCGGCGCGCGAACTTGCGCAGCGCGCAGAACGGCGTGTCGTCGACGATGCGCTCGTCGATCGCGACGGCCGCGCCGTCGATCACGACCGCTGCGATCGCGAACGGCGGCGGCACGGCGACCGCGTCGGCCGCGCGCGTCATCGGGCCCCATGTGGGCCAGCCCGCCGGGCGCGCGTTCGCGTCCGCGCGCTGCGCGGCGCCCGTCCACGGCTGGCACGCGCGGACGAATTCACGTTGCGCTTCAAGCCACGCGTACAGCATCGAATCTCCTTACCGGCGTTGCGGGAACGGACTACCGAAGTCGCGGCGCGCGCAGGTCGCGAGAGGCGGGATGCGCGCGCCGCGGCCAGCCGGCGCACGCGGCCGGCGGCAGTCGGCGCACGCTCGGCGGGCGCTCCAGGCACTGAAGCGGGCGCCGCTGCGAAGCCTGCTGCCGGCGGCGGCCAGGCGCGATCCGTTTGCCGCAGCGCAACGTATCCGTATTCATCGCGCATCGGATTGGGACAGAATAGGCCTGCGGACGCCTCATCGCCAGATTAAAAGCCGCGCTTGCAGCGCTTTTGACGATCGTCAAGCAGGCGGCGAATGGAGGCGGGCGACGGTCGATTGTGCGGCGCCGGGGCGGCATCGTGACGACGGGGGCGTGCATCGGCTCCGAGCGATCGCGGCCGCCGTTGCGGCGCGGCGATGCAGGGGCGCCGCGCAACGCTGCGGCTTGGGCGGTGTTGCCGCGCCGAAATCGCTCGACGGCGAAGCGCGTCATTCCGCAATCGTCCGACGCAAGACGTTGCGGCGGCCCGCGCGTGGTGGCATCGTGGCGTGAATGCGCGTTCCGGCGCGTTCCGGCGCGTTCCGGCGCCGTCGTACCGCTGCGGAGGCGCGCGCCGATTGACTCAGGTCAACGGTGGCCGACCGGCGCGCCATACGCTACGCGACAATCGGCCGGCGGCCGGGTTGCGTCGTGGCGAATCGTTTGAAAACGGAAACGGATCGCCGGTGCCTGGGCGACGGCGCGACCGCTTGTCGGGCGCAGCACAAGCAGCACAAGCAGCACAAGCAGCACAAGCAGCACACGCAGCACACGCAGCACACGCAGCACACGCAGCACACGCAGCACACGCAACACACGCAACACACGCAACACACGCAACACACGCAACACACGCAACACACGCAACACACGCAACACACGCAGCGCAAGCAGCGCAAGCAACAAGCGAAGCAGCACGCATCGCCCCATCGCCACGGCGGCGCGGACCCGATGCGGCAAACGCAGAAAACGCAGAAATCGGAGGATGGGATGGCAGCGTTCGACGAGCATCAACTCCAGGTTCTGAGCGGTCTGTTGAACGCGTGCAAGCAGGCGCTGCAGGCGGACGTGCGCACACGCGAGCAGCATCGCGCCGACGAGCCGTACGCGAATCTCGCGGGCCAGGCGCCCGACGAAGGCGACGAGGCGAATGCGGATCTGTTCGTCGACGTCGACCACGCGCTGATCGGCATGAAGCTCGCCGAGCTGCGCGACGTCGACGCCGCGTTGCAGCGGATCGCGCGGCGCAGCTACGGCTCCTGCGCGGACTGCGGGCAGCCGATCGAATACGAGCGTCTGCTCGCGCGCCCGACCGCGTTGCGCTGCGCGTCGTGCCAGCACGCGCACGAGCGGCGATTCGCGACGCAGCCGAGGTCGTCGCTGTGAGCGGCGCGGTCCGGCCGCGCGCCGCGCTCGCCGCGCGCTTCTCCACGACGGGAGGCGCCGATGCGTGACGTCGACTATCTGCTCGTCGGCGGCGGCATCGCGAGCGTCACCGCCGCGCGGTCGCTGCGCGGCGAGGACGCGTCGGCGAGCATCGCGATCCTGTGCGGCGAACCCGTCCTGCCGTATCAGCGCCCGCCCCTCAGCCAGGAAATCCTGATCGGCACCGAGCAGGCCGCGACCATCACGCTGCACGACGCGGCGTTTTATGCGTCGCAGCGCATCGATGTCGTGCTCGGCGCGCGCGCCGAGCGTCTCGATCTCGCGAAGCGGATCGTGCGCGCGTCGAACGGCGCCGCGTTCCGCTATTGCAAGCTGCTGATCGCGACGGGCGCGACCGCGAAGATGCCCGCGCTGCCCGGCATCGAGCTCGACGGCGTGCACGTGCTGCACACGATCGCGCAAGCGGAGGCGCTGAAGGACGCGGTGGCGTACGCACGCAGCGCGACGGTGCTGGGCGGCGGCTTTCTCGGCGTCGAGATCGCCGCGACGTTGCAGACGCTCGGCTTGCAGGTGACGCTCGTCGAGCACGAACCGGAACTGATGCCGACGCTGCGCGCGCCGGCGCTCGCGAGCCATTTCGACGCGCTGTGCAAGGCGCGCGGCATCGACGTGCTGACGCGCCACGAGGTGCGCCGCGTGCTCGGCGCGCGCCGCGTCGAGGCGGTCGAGACGAGCGACGGCGAGACGCGGCCGTGCGATCTGTTCGTCGCGGCGATCGGCGTGACGCCGAACTGCGGCTGGCTCGAAGGCAGCGGCCTCGCGCTCGGCGACGGGATCGAAGTCGACGCGTTCTTGCAGACGACCGATCCGAACGTGTTCGCGGCCGGCGACGTCGCGCATTTCGACGATCCGATCTTTGGCGTGCGGCGGCGGATCGAGCACTGGGACAACGCGATGCGGCAGGGCAAGATCGTCGCGCGCAACATGCTCGGCCACCGGCTGCCGTATCGCGACGTATCGATTTTCTACGGCAGCGTGTTCGGGCTGTCGTACAACCTGCTCGGCTATCAGGCCGGCGTGACCGAGACGATCGAGCGCGGCTCGTTCGACGATCGCTCGTACGCGCTCCTCTATCTTGCCGACGACGTGCTGCGCGCCGCGTTCACGATCGACCGGCCGGCCGTCGAGATCGCCGCGCTGAACGACGCGATCCGGCTGCGCGTGAACGTCGCCGCGCAGAAGGCAAAATTGAGCGATCCGAACTTTCCGCTCGACAAGCTGCCGGTGCAGACGATGCTGATCCTGCAAGGCGGCGGCGCGCTCGGCGCGTTCGAATGCGGCGCGGTCAAGGCGCTCGAGCAGCATGGCGTGCGGCCCGACGTGATCTCGGCCGTGTCGATCGGCGCGTTCAACGGCGCGATCGTCGCGAGCCATCCGAAGGGCGCGGTCAAGGCGCTCGAGGCGTTCTGGCGCGACCTGTCGATCGCGCTGCCGTCGCTGTACGGCTCGCCGTGGCACCAGGCGTGGCTGTCCGCGTACGTGCTGTCGTTCGGGGTGCCGAATTTCCTGAAGCCGCAATGGTCGCAGCTCGGCTTCGGCATCGACCCGCTGCGCGCGAAATGGACGAGCTTCTTCGACGCGACGTCGATCGAGAAGCTCGTCGCGCGCTACGTCGATTTCGATTCTCTCGGCACGAGCCCGACGCGTTTGCTGATCAGCGCGGTCGACGTCGAGACGGGCGAGCCGCGCATCTTCGACAGCTACGTCGATCGCCTGAGCCCCGCGCATCTGCTCGCGAGCGGCAGCCTGCCGCCCGGTATGCCGTGGACCGTCGTCGACGGCCGGCCATACTGGGACGGCGGCGTCATCAGCAATTCGCCGCTCGATCTCGTGATCGAGCGCTGCGGGCAGATCGGCGGACGCGTGTTCATCATCGATCTGTTCTCGGGCACGAAGACGCTGCCGACGAACCTTGTCGAAGTGATGCTGCGCCGCGAGGAAATCACGTACATGGACCGCGTGCGCAACGATCTGCGCTTCGAGGAATACGCGAGCGACTTCGGCGATCTCGTCGATGGCATCCTCGCGCACGTCGACGAGCAGACCGCGAACGAAATCCGCCAGAAACCGCTGTATATCCGGCTGATGGGCAACCGCGCGGCGCTCGACATCGCACGGATCACGCTGAATCGCGACGGGCAGTTGTCGTTCATCGAGGACTACGATTTTTCGTCGGACGCGGTCGCGCAGTTGCAGAAGCAGGGCTATGACGCGGCGCTCGTCGCGCTCGCGAACGGCCGCGCGAATCATCGGCGCAAGCATCGCGGCGCGTGACGCGCGCCGCGTTGGATCGCGCCGCGTCACGTTGCGTGACGCCGTGTGCCTCGCTCGCCGCGCGCACCGCACTCACGCGGCGAGCTCTTCCCCGATGCTGTCCCAGCGCTGCGCGATCGCGGCGGGCACGTGGCTCATTGCATGCTCGGAGAGTGCGGTGATCGTGAGGCTCGGGTTGACGCCGAGATTCGCTCCGAGCATCGAGCCGTCGCAGATGTACATGTTGCGATAGCCGAACACGCGGCTGCGGCCGTCGCACACGCCGTCGCGCCGGCTGCGCGCCATCGCCGCGCCGCCCATGCAGTGCGCGGTCATCGGCACGTTCAGCAGGATTTCCGTCAGCGACGTCATTGGCACGCCGCCGAATGCGCGCGCGGCCTTCTCCGCGAAGTCGTTCGCGGCCGGGATGTACGCGGGGATCTTGTCGCCGGCCGTCGCGAGCTGCTTCGAGAACGGCCAGAACCAGCGGCGCTTCAGACGCATCGTCAGGTGTCCTTCGAGCGTCTGCATGCAGAGGAAGATCATCGTATCGTGCGCGAAGCCGCGCGGATCGATCATCCGTATCGCGGTCAGCGGCCGCGTCACCAGCAGCTTCGCGAGCGCGCCGAGCCACATGAGCGGGCGCAGCCCCGCGGGCGCGCCGCGCGTGAGCACGGTCGTCAGCAGTCCCATCGTGTCGGAGCCCGAAGGATAGCGCGTCGCTTCGATGTGCGTGTGCTCGTCGATATAGATGCCCGAGCCGATCGCGACGCCCTTCGACAGATCGACGGTCGATTTCGGGAAGCGCACGCCGATCAGCGATTCGGCGTTCGTGCGCACGCGCTCGCCGAGCGCGCCCGACAGATGCGGCAGCGAGCGCTTCTCCTTCAGGCGCATCAGCAGATCCTGCGTGCCGAGCGACGAAGCGGCGAACACGACGCCGCGGCACGTGACGCGGCTTTTCGTGCCGCGCATGCCGGCCGCGAGCGATACCGCTTCGACCGCGTAGCCCGCCGCGCCGTCGGCGCGCGCGTCGAGCGGGCGCACGTCGACGACCTTCGTTTCCGCGCGCACCTGCGCGCCGCGGCGCTCGGCGAGATACAGATAATTGCGGTCGAGCGTGTTCTTCGCGCCGTGCCGGCAGCCGACCATGCAGCCGCCGCAGCCGATGCACGACGTGCGTTCCGGGCCTTCGCCGCCGAAGTACGGATCGGCGTAGCGCGTGCCGGGTGCGTCGGCGTCGTCGCCGAAGAATACGCCGACGTCCGTCGGATAAAAGCTCTTCTCGACGCCGATCAGCTTCGCCATCTCCTTCAGCCGGAAATCGGCCGCGTCCATTCGCCGGTTCGTGACGACGCCGAGCATCCGCTTCGCGGTCGCGTAGTGCCCGGGCATCACGCGCTCCCAATCCGCGAGGCCCGCCCAGCTTCCTTCGCGCCACACTTTGTCGGGCGGCACGAGCAGCGTGTTCGCGTAGGTGATCGACCCGCCGCCGACCGCATTGCCGTTCAGCACGACGACGTGCTTGAAGAAGCGCATGCCGAAGAAGCCGCGCAACCCGAGCGCGGGCCGCCATTGCCAGCGCGACAGATTCCACGTGGTCGCGGGCAGGTTGTCGGGCGTCCAGCGCCGGCCCTGCTCGATCACGAGCACGCGATAGCCTTTCTCGGACAGGCGCAGCGCCGACACGCTGCCGCCGAAGCCGGAGCCGACCACGACGTAGTCGTAATCGTAGGACTGCTGTTTCATTCGGTTTACCTTTTTTGATTGTTCGAGCCGGCTGGCGCGCGCGGCGGCGCGCGAGCGGTTCGTCTCCCTGTTTTCGCGTTCGCGCGATTCGGCGACAATGCGCGGCCGCATCGCGTGTGCATGGGCGTGCACGCGATGCGCGCGCATCGTCGCCCCCGCAATGTTCGTCAGCCGCGCGAACTCTCTAGTGTCGAGCGCTTGCCGTCGAGTATCAATTCGAAACACGATGCATGCCTTATCGCATTGAATTCGTTTTCGTTTGCGTGAAGATTCAAACAAGCGGAGCCGAAGCGGTCCGATCGCGCACTTGCCGGCCGAGCCGCATTGCTCTAGCTTTCCCGCACGACGCAGAATCCACCACCACCAGACGAACGACGACGACCGCCATGCCCATCTCGAGGAAAATGCTTTGCGCTGCTTACGGCCTGATCGCGCTTGCCGCGCTGATCGGCACCTGGAGCAACAATCTGCTGTATCTGCCGCTCGGCGCGGCGAACGCCGGCCCGCGCTTCCTGCTCGACACGCTCGCGAATCCCGCGAGCCGATCGATCACGGTCGACATCGTGCTGCTCGGCGCGGCGCTGTTCCTGTGGCTCGTGCTCGAAGCGCGGCGCCTCGCGATGCGCGGCGCGTGGATCTACATCGTGCTGAGCATCGCGGTCGCGGTCAGCGTCGCGTTTCCGGTGTTCCTGATCCATCGAGAACGCGCGCTCGCGGCCGCGAACCGGCCCGTGCCGGAGACGCGCAGCCTGCGCGCCGGCGACGTCGCGGGCCTCGTGCTGATCGCGCTGTTCGCGATCGGCTACGGCGTCGTCGCGTTGCAGCGCGTCTAGCGCAAGACGTGCGCCAACACCGGCGCTAGACGCGCTTCTTACGCCGATACGCCGTCGGCCGCCGCGATGATCGCGCGATGCGTGTGCGCGATCTGCTCGCGCAGCCAGCGAAGGCCGGGCTGTGCATCCTGTTGCCGATGCCAGATGAGGCTCACCTGTATCGGCGGAATGTCGATCGGCAGCGGCGCGATCTGCAGCGCATAGACGTCGGCGAAGCTTTCCGCGAGCCGACGCGGGATCGTGCCGAGCAAATCCGATTTCGCGACGAGCGCGGGAATCGTCAGATAGTGCGGCACCTGCAAATGCACGACGCGGCGCACGCGCGCGGAGCCGAGCACGATCTCGAGCGGCGAGCCGCGCCGGTCGCGCGGCTGGATCGACACGTGGCCGCTCTCTTCATAGCCGCGCAGCGCGAGGCCGTCCGCGAACGCCGGATGACCGGCGCGCCCGATGACGACGAGCAGCTCCTCGTGCAGCGGCTCGTAGCAGAGCTCGGGATTGTCGAAATGCAGATAGTCGACCGCGAGATCGAGCGTGCCCGTCGTCAGCTGGGCGGGAATCGAGCCTGCATCGTCGCTCTGCACCGACAGCATCACGTTCGGCGCGCGCGCCTTGATGTGCGCGAGCAGATCGGGCAGCAGCACGGTTTGTCCGTAGTCGTTCATCGACAGCCGGAACAGATGATGCGTGTCGAGCTCGAAATCGGTCTGCGGGCCGAGCCCAATCTGCAGCAGGTACAGCGCTTGACGCACCGGTTCGTACAGCGCGCGCGCCTGCGCGGTCGGCGTCATCCCGCGCGCCGTGCGCGTGAAGAGCGGCTCGCCGAGTTGCTGGCGCAGCCGCGTCAGCGCATTGCTGACGGCCGGCTGGCTCATGTGCAGCCGCACCGCGGCGCGCGACAGGTTCTGCTCCTGCATCAGCGCGTCGAAGACGAGCAGCAGGTTCAAGTCCAGTTGTCGAAGATTCTGGATCATTCGGCGGCGCTCCGGGATGTGCGCGCGCCGAAGCGGGAACGCTCGCCGGACGTGCGGCGGCGCGGGCGCGTCGTGCGCCGTCGCGTCAGCGCGGGCGGTCTCCGTTCGCAATCGAATGCATCGTTCGACATATCGGCGCGGCGCATGATCGAAATCAGATCGATGAATAAATCAAATCACGATTCTCCATTGGAGAAATCGCCGAGGCTACTCTAATCTGCGGTCGAGCCGGCGCGCTTCGGGCGCGCCGCACGTGCCGGACGACAGGAGACCGCGATGACCCAGGACGTGAAGGCGTTCCGCGCGCATTACCGCGCGAACGTTCATCCGCGCTACAACGCATGGCTGCACGGCGGTTTCGTGCTCGCATACGGGATCGCGGCGATCGCGTTCTTTCTGAAGGACGTCGCGCGCGTGAGCGCGTTTCAATGGGCGACGGTGCCGTTCACGTTCCTGCTGTTCAACTGGCTCGAATTCACGGTTCATCGACACGCCGGTCACTTCAAGCGCCGCTTCGGCGCGATGTTCTATCGGCGTCACACGGGCGATCACCACAGCTTCTTCTCGAGCGAGCGGATGACGTACCGCGACGCGCGCGACTGGCGTGTGATCCTGTTCCCGGCCTGGCTGATCGTCGTGTTCAGCGTCGGCCTGTTCGCCGTGCATGCGGTGTTGAGCCGCATCGATGCAAACTTCGCGGGTCTGTTCGCGAGCACGATGCTCGGCGGCTATCTGCTCTACGAATTTCTTCACGCGTGCGAGCATCTGCCCGATACGCATCCGCTCGCGACGTGGCCATGGATTCGGCAGATGCGCACGTTGCACCGGATCCACCATCGCAACGAGCTGATGCGGACTTGCAACTTCGACGTCATCCTGCCGTTGATGGATTGGCTGCACGGCACGTTGCGCTGGAACGCGGAGCCGCAGGCCGAATGCTCGACGTTCATGCGGCACGAGATCGACATCGCGCGCCGCCCCGCCGCGGTGCTCGCCTATGCGAGCACCGCGGCGTGCTGGCCGGAATGGCATCCGTCGTCGCTGCGCGTTGACGGCCCGGCGGGCCCGCTCGCGGCAGGCAGCCGCTTCGAAGAGGACGTGCGCGCCGCGGGGCGCGTCGACCATCTGCGCTGGGACGTCGTGCGCGACGAGGCCGGCGCGATCTGGCAGGCGCGCGCCGTCAACGCGAGAGGCGATCTTCGCATCCTGCTGACCTACGAATGCCGCGACGGCGCGCGGGGTGCGCGCTTCATTCGCACGCTGCAATATCATTCGCCGAATCCGCTGCTGCGGCTCGCGAACGCGCTCGTGATGCGCAAGCGTGTCGAACGCGAATCCGCGCATTCGCTGACGCTCCTGAAGCGGCGGCTCGAAGACGAAGACGCGTGCGGCGCTCGACGTTGAGCGCGCCGCGTCCGTTCGTTCGCGGATTTTCATCGGCGCGTCGCGCATCGGCACGCTGCGGTGCATGTCGTGCGCGTCGTGCGTGCCGTGCGTGCCGTGCGCGCCGAATGCGCCGCGCACGCCGACGCCCGTCGCGCGATCACGCCCAGGACCGCCGCCTCAGCGCCTTCCCGATGCCGCGGCGAATGCTGCCTTCGAGCACATGCCGGACGATCGGCGCGACGAGCGGCACCTTGCCTTCGAACGTGATCACGTAATGAAAGTACGTGCGGCGCTCGTCGATCGGATGAAAGCGCATCACGCCGAGATGGTCGCGCAGCGGGCTGCCGCGTGTGATCCGGTATTCGATCAGTTCGTTTTCCTGATAGGCGGTCACCGTCTCGACGAACGACGGCGCGCCGGGCACGCGCATCTCGCGCGCGGAGCCGACGCCGTTGCGCGCCGGCTTGCCGTCGCTGATCCGGCGGATCTTGGCGGGCGAGAAGATCGACGCGAGATTCTCGTGCTCGCTGAAGAAGCGGAAAACCTGCTGAACCGGAGCGTCGAACTCTTCGGCGATTTCTATGCGTTGCTGTTTCATGTGGATGTCGCGTGTCGAGGATGGAGGGGCGGCCGGCATGCGGTCGTGCTGCGCAACGTTCTGACGGGTGTCGGTCGATGTTGCGGCGCACCACGAGTGCCGGTCTCGTCGCGCACGTGATGACGATGACATTGATCAATGGCAACGTCAATCGGGGCGATTGCGTGTGTCGGCGCGGGGTCATATCGCGGGGGCGGCGCGCGCGTGCGTTCGCGTGATTTCCGAAACCCGCGCATCCGAATGTCGCGGCGTGAGAAATCGAATTCGAAGCCGGGAGCCGCATGCGCGCAGCGAACCCGTCGGCTGCGGTGCCGACGGGGCATTCAGGCAGCGCCGCCGAGGCGCCCGTTCCGGACCCACCGGCCGAACGTGAACGCGAGCGGGCCGGCGTGCAGATACGCGGCGAACAGCCAGTACGGCACGCGCGTGAATTGCTGCAGTTTGTAGTCGAACAGGCCGAGCCATGACACGAGTCCTTCGGCCAACGGCCCGGTCGCGGCGACGATGACGGACAGCACGGCGATCCGCATCCGATAGTCGGTCGTGGCGGCGATTCGCACGATCCAGAGCGCGACGAGCGCGATCGACAGCATGAACGGATGCGTATTGCCGAACAGCCCGGTCGCTCCATAAACGAGGTGCGTAACGGCGACGAGCGACACGAGCGTCGACAGCGGCGGCGGCGTCGTGCCGCTCGTGAACGGATGCGTCGCGGCGAGGATCGCGACGCTGGCCGCGACGAAGATTGGCCACACGATCACCGATTGACCGTCGAGCCGCGGCGCCCAGTTGTACCAGAGGATGCCGTTCCACACGTGATAGAAGTGATCGCCGACGCTGAAGATACCGAGGCCCGCGATCAATGCGCCGATGACGATGCGCTGCGCGACCGGTGATTGCGCGGTCGGTTGCCGAATGACTGAAGTCTCCATGCTTTTTTCTCCCTGTTGATGAAGCTGAAACGCCGCCGTCGATGCCGCCCGGCGTACGATCCGGTTGGAACGCGCACGCGCACGCGCGGCGCGGCCGATGCGAGATGACGCATCAGCCGGACGACACCTCGCAGTCGACGTATTCGATGTACCCGCGCCCGCTGTGTGCGCGGCCCTTGACGCTGCCTTCGAAGCGATAGCTGGCGACGTAGCCGCGCCCGTGGCCGAAGCGCCACGGACTGTCGATCGTGCCGTGCAGATCGAGCCACGGCCGGCCGGCGCCGTCGCGCGCGGTCCACGACAGGCGATGCGGCAGCCGCATGCGCTTGCCGTCCGGCGACGTGGCGAGCTCTTGCCGATACTCGTCGATGACGAACGCGACGCCGCGCTCGTGAATCTCGGCGGTGCCGTCGAGCGCGCGCAGGTGAACGCCCTTGAACGCCTTTTCGCCGAGCACGCGGACTTCGGTCAGCAGCAACTGGACGCCGTCGTCGAGATTGACGATCTGGTACGTGAAGAAATCGAGCGGCAGCTTCCAGCGCTCGCTCAGCGGCTGCGCGAACCACGCTTGCGGCGTCGTCATCCGCGCGTATTCGAACGTGCACAGCGTGTCGATCGGCGTCGTGCGATCGCCGTGGCGGATTGTCCCCGAGCACTTCGCGAGCAGGCTCAGATGGTCGTATGCGACGTTGTGGACGAACCACGAGACGATGTCGGTGCAGTCGATCGCGACGTCCATGCCGAAGTGCGCATAGTCGGCTTTCACCGTGTAGCGCGGGTACGCGCCCGCGATCGTCAGGTCGTCGCCGAACGCGACGACCGTGTCCGCGCGCTGCACGACACATTCGCGGCCGATCGAATACGCGCGATAGTGATGCGCGTCGTCCGCCGCCGTCGACGACAGGACCGTCGCGACATCGCGCGGATCGCCGTCGACCAGGTAGTCGTTGTCGAACGCGAGGCTGCCCGTCGCGCCGAGCAGCGTCATCACGTTGCAGTACCGGTGCGGCTCGGGCAGGCTCGGAAAGAAGACGCCGTAATGCGTGAGCCCGTAGCGCTTCTCGCGCACGTGCGGCACGAGCATGTCCGGTGCGCCGAACGGGCGCGTCGACGCGTCGGCCGCGCGATCGATTTTCGGCAGCAGCGCGGCGACGACGATCCGCGCGAGCGCTGACATGAGCCGGCTGGTGCGCGCGGCGGAGTGGGACGGAGCGTTTCCTGGGGCGATGACTGAGTTCATGGCGAGAGCGAGGTCGAGGGGTGGGCGCGGCGAAGCCGGGGCGATTCGGGATGCGAACGAAATCGCGTGCTCGGGCGGTTTCCGTGTCATTGATGAATTGGAATATCGCGCTGCCGTGCCGCGTGCGCGATCGACGCACGACGGGTGAAGCAGCGCTTGCGCGATCGATGTTGACATCGATCGATGTAACGTTCTGGGGAGTCTAGGACGAAACGCGCAACTGCGGAAATTGATAATGGTGATAAGCCATATTCGAGTCGCGATGCGTGATGGCCGATCGGGCGAGCGCGAATAACTCGTGACGCGAGTGGGGGGATCGCGAGCGCGAACCCGTCGATTGCCGATGCGCGAACGCGCGGCGGCGTCGAATGCGTCTTGATCCGGCAGTGTTTGCGCGTCGCACAAAAGAGAGCCATGCGAGCGCGCTGGCGGCATGTGCGGCGCGACACAGCGCGATATTGCGTTGGCAGCATGCGATTTCCGCGATCGACGTCATGCGAACGAGCGTGCTGAAAGGTGTCATAACATTCCGCCGCCCGTTTGAAAATCGGGGCGACTCCGAGTCCGAAGAGGCTTTCACCACGCGCGATAACTTTGTTACGCTCTGCGGCGAAGCGTGCGACAAAATCAAACGTGGAGACAATTGAATGAGCCAGTACGGGCCATTGCGATTGCATGTGCCGGAGCCTACCGGGCGTCCGGGATGCAAGACCGATTTTTCCTATTTGCACCTGTCGCCCCCCGGCAAGGTGCGCAAACCCCCTATCGACGTCGCCCCCGCCGACACGAGCGACCTGGCCTATGGCCTCGTCCGCGTGCTCGACGACGACGGACGAGCCGTCGGGCCATGGGCGCCCGATCTCGACCCCGACATCCTGCGCAAAGGCATCCGCGCGATGCTGAAGACGCGCGTCTTCGACGCGCGCATGCAGGTCGCGCAGCGCCAGAAGAAAATTTCGTTCTACATGCAATGCCTCGGCGAGGAAGCGATCGCGGTCGCGCACACGCTCGCGCTCCAGCGCGGCGACATGTGCTTCCCGACCTATCGTCAGCAAGGCATCCTGATGGTGCGCGACTATCCGCTTGTCGACATGATGTGCCAGCTGATGTCGAACGCGCGCGATCCGCTGAAGGGCCGCCAGTTGCCGGTGATGTACTCGACGCGCGAAGCCGGCTTCTTCTCGATCTCGGGCAATCTCGCGACGCAGTTCATCCAGGCGGTCGGCTGGGCGATGGCGTCGGCGATCAAGGGCGACACGCGGATCGCGTCCGCGTGGATCGGCGACGGCGCGACGGCCGAAGCCGACTTCCACACCGCGCTCACGTTCGCGCACGTGTACCGCGCGCCCGTGATCCTCAACGTCGTCAACAACCAGTGGGCGATCTCGACGTTCCAGGCGATCGCGGGCGGCGAAGGCGCGACCTTCGCCGGGCGCGGCGTCGGCTGCGGCATCGCTTCGCTGCGCGTCGACGGCAACGATTTCCTCGCTGTCTACGCCGCATCCCGCTGGGCGGCCGAACGCGCGCGCCGCAACCTCGGGCCGACGCTGATCGAGTGGGTCACGTATCGCGCGGGCCCGCATTCGACGTCCGACGATCCTTCCAAATATCGCCCCGGCGACGACTGGACGTGCTTCCCGCTCGGCGATCCGCTCGAGCGCCTGAAGCGCCACATGATCGGCATCGGCGTGTGGTCCGAGCAGGAGCACGAGGACACGAAGGCCGCGTTCGAAGCGGAAGTGCTCGCTGCGCAGAAGGAAGCGGAGCGCTACGGCACGCTCGCCGACGAGCACGTGCCGAACGTCGCGAGCATTTTCGAGGACGTCTACAAGGAGATGCCGGAGCACTTGCGCCGGCAGCGCCAACAGCTCGGGGTTTGAAGCGATGACGACAGCAAGCAAAGAAGGTCCGGCGGCTTCGCCGATGACCATGATCCAGGCTTTGCGCTCGGCAATGGACGTGATGCTCGAGCGCGACGGCAACGTGGTGGTGTTCGGACAGGACGTCGGCTATTTCGGCGGCGTGTTTCGCTGCACCGAAGGACTGCAGAACAAATACGGCAAGTCGCGCGTGTTCGATGCGCCGATCAACGAAGGCGGGATCGTCGGCGCGGCGGTCGGGATGGGCGCGTACGGGCTGCGGCCCGTCTGCGAGATCCAGTTCGCCGACTATTTCTATCCGGCGTCCGACCAGATCGTGTCGGAGGCGGCGCGGCTGCGCTACCGGTCGGCGGCCGAGTTCATCGCGCCGCTGACGATCCGCATGCCGTGCGGCGGCGGCATCTACGGCGGCCAGACGCACAGCCAGAGCCCCGAGGCGATGTTCACGCAGGTATGCGGGCTGCGCACCGTGATGCCGTCGAATCCGTACGACGCGAAGGGCCTCTTGATCGCGGCGATCGAGAACGACGATCCGGTGATTTTCCTCGAGCCGAAGCGGCTCTACAACGGTCCTTTCGACGGCCATCACGAACGGCCGGTGACGCCGTGGAGCAAGCATCCGGCGAGCCTCGTGCCCGACGGCTATTACACGGTGCCGCTCGAATCGGCGGCGATCGTGCGTCCGGGCAGCGACGTGACGGTGCTGACCTACGGGACGACCGTGCACGTGTCGATCGCCGCCGCCGACGAGACCGGCATCGACGCCGAAGTGATCGACCTGCGCAGCCTGTGGCCACTCGATCTCGACGCGATCGTCGAATCGGTGCGCAAGACGGGGCGCTGCGTCGTCGTGCACGAAGCGACGCGCACCTGCGGCTTCGGCGCAGAGCTGATCTCGCTCGTGCAGGAGCATTGCTTCCATTGGCTCGAAGCGCCCGTCGAGCGCGTGACGGGCTGGGACACGCCCTATCCGCATGCGCAGGAATGGGCGTATTTCCCGGGCCCGAACCGGGTCGGCGACGCGCTGCGGCGCGTGATGGAGAACTGACATGGGCATCCACGTCATCAAGATGCCGGATATCGGCGAAGGCATCGCGGAAGTCGAGCTCGGGCTGTGGCACGTGAAGATCGGCGATCGCGTGAAGGAAGACCAGGCGATCGCCGACGTGATGACCGACAAGGCGTCGGTCGAGATTCCGTCGCCCGTCTCGGGCGTCGTCGTCGCGCTCGGCGGCAAGGAAGGCGACGTGCTCGCGGTCGGCAGCGAGCTCGTGCGGCTCGAGATCGAAGGCGACGGCAATCACCGGGGCGATCGTTACGGCGATGCCGCGAACGGCGGCGCGCGCGACGCGGCGAGCGCACAGCCGGAGCGCGTCGCCGAGGCGGCGCACGCGCATGCGAACGCCGGCGCGCAGTCGGCGCGCGCCGAGCGTGGCGTTGGCGATGCGCGCGCTGCCTCGCGCGAGGCAGCGGATGCGAACGACGATCGCGCCGAACGTACGGAACGTGGCGAACGTACGGAACGCGACGAACGCGACGAACGCGACGAACGCGACGCTTCGCGCGCCGCGATGCCGGCGACGTCCGCCGCCGCCGATACACGGCACGCCGCCCGCGAGCAAGCCTCGCCGCCGCCCGCGCGCCGGCCGGGCGAGCGCCCGCTCGCGTCGCCCGCGGTGCGCAAGCGCGCATGGGATCTCGGCATCGAGCTGCGCTACGTGCACGGCACGGGCGAAGCGGGCCGCATCCTGCACGAGGATCTCGATGCATACCTGCAAGGCCGCGGCATCGTCGCGCCGGGCGCGCGCGGCGGCCACGCGGCGTACGCCGAGCGGCACGACGAGGAAGCGGTGCCCGTGATCGGGCTGCGCCGCAAGATCGCGCAGCGGATGCAGGACGCGAAGCGCCGCATTCCGCATTTCAGCTACGTCGAGGAGATCGACGTCACCGAGCTCGAAGCGTTGCGCGCCGAGCTGAACCGCAAGTACGGCGAAGCGCGCGGCCGCCTGACGGTGCTGCCGTTCCTCGCGCGCGCGATGGTGATCGCGCTGCGCGACTTCCCGCAGATCAACGCGCGCTACGACGACGAAGCCGGCGTCGTCACGCGTCACGGCGCGGTGCATCTCGGCATCGCGACGCAGAGCAAGGCGGGCCTGATGGTGCCCGTCGTGCGCCACGCGGAGGCGCGCGATCCGTGGGCGATCGCGGCCGAGATCGCGCGGCTCGCGGACGCGGTGCGCGCGGGCCGCGCGGAGCGCGACGCGCTGTCGGGCTCGACGATCACGATCACGAGCCTGGGCGCGCTGGGCGGGATCGCCTCGACGCCCGTCATCAATTCGCCCGAAGTCGGCATCGTCGGCGTGAACCGGATCGTCGAGCGGCCGATGTTTCGCGACGGCGCGGTCGTCGCGCGCAAGCTGATGAACCTGTCGTCGTCGTTCGACCATCGCGTGATCGACGGCATGGACGCGGCCGAATTCATCCAGGCCGTGCGCGCGCTGCTCGAGCAACCCGCCCTTCTTTTCGTGGAATGAGCCGATGAGCGACAACAAGACAACGACCCTGCTCGTGATCGGCGGCGGGCCGGGCGGCTACGTCGCCGCGATTCGCGCGGGGCAGCTCGGCGTGCGCACGATGCTCGTCGAGCGTGACAGGCTGGGCGGCACCTGCCTGAACATCGGCTGCATCCCTTCGAAGGCGCTGATCCACGCGGCGGGCGAATTCGACAAAGTGCGCGGCTTCGCCGGCGATTCGCCGCTCGGCATCCGCACGGAGGCGCCCGCGATCGACATCGCGCGCACCGTCGCGTGGAAGGACGGCATCGTCGGGAAGCTGACGGGCGGCGTCGGCGCGCTGTTGAAGAAGAACGGCGTCGAAGTCGTGCACGGCGATGCGCGGATCGTCGACGGCAAGACCGTCGACGTCGACACGGGCGACGGCGCGCGCGTGCGGGTCCGGTGCGAGCATCTGCTGCTCGCGGCGGGCTCCGGGCCCGTCGAGCTGCCGGCGATGCCGTTCGGCGGCAACGTGATCTCGTCGACCGAGGCATTGTCGCCGCGCACGCTGCCGAAGCGGCTCGTCGTCGTCGGGGCGGGCTACATCGGCCTCGAGCTCGGCATTGCGTACCGGAAGCTCGGCGTCGACGTGACCGTCGTCGAGGCGCGCGAGCGCATCCTGCCGATCTACGACGAGGAACTGACGAAGCCCGTCGCGGCGTCGCTCAAGCGCCTCGGCGTGCGCGTGCATCTCGGCCACAAGGTGCTCGGGCTGAGCGCGCGCGGCGACGCGGTGCGCGTGCAGGACGACGCGCACAAGGAAAGCGAGCTCGCCGCCGACCAGGTGCTCGTGACGGTCGGCCGCCGTCCGCGCACGCAAGGCTGGGGGCTCGAGACGCTGCAGCTCGACCGCGCGGGCGCCGCGCTGAAGATCGACGACATGTGCCGCACGTCGATGCGCAACGTGTGGGCGATCGGCGACCTGACGGGCGAGCCGATGCTCGCGCATCGCGCGATGGCGCAAGGCGAGGTGGTCGCGGAACGGGTCGCTGGCAAGCAGCGCCGTTTCACGCCGGCTGCGATTCCAGCGATCTGCTTCACCGATCCCGAGGTCGTGTCGGTCGGGCTCGCGCCCGACGAGGCTGAACGCGAGCTCGGCGACTGCCTGAGCGCATCGTTTCCGTTCGCCGCGAACGGCCGCGCGCTGACGCTCGAGGGCGCGGACGGCTTCGTGCGCGCCGTCGCGCGCCGCGACGATCACCTGATCGTCGGCTGGCAGGCGGTCGGCGTCGGCGTGTCCGAGCTCGCCGCCGCGTTTTCGCAATCGATCGAAATGGGCGCACGCCTCGAGGACGTCGGTGGTACGATTCACGCACACCCGACGCTCGGAGAAGCGGTGATGGAAGCCGCGCTTCGTGCGCTCGGCCACGCGTTGCACATCTAAAGCACGCATTCGCGATCGCGCGCGACGCGCGATCGCATTCGACATCAACGACGCCGGGACGCGTCGCGATCCCGGCCATCAGGCACAGAGGCGAGCGAGGGCGAATGGCGATCTTCCACTTCCACTACGACGAAAACTAAGCGGTACGGCGATGTGCCGGACGCGTTCGCGCGTCGCGGGCTGCGCCGGCCGACGCGTTTCGTTCGCCATTCCGGCGCGCGCCGCCGGTGCGCGGCGTCGTGCCTCGCGCCGGCGGCTTGCCGCTTGAGCGAACGCAGCCTCTGCCGCGCGCTTCGCGCGCGTTTTCGCCTTCGGTGCGCCGTGTCGGCGTACCGGTTCCAGCCCAGATAACGAGGCCCGCCGGGCACGCCGGCGTTCGACTCGCCCGCGCATCGCACGGGCGCGCCCCCCTTTTTTCCTTGCTCGACTTCGCTTGACGACGGCAGCGCCGCTGCCGCGCGACTGATCACCACCGATGGCCGCCGGTGGCCGTGATGCAGGAGCATTTCTTTTCTTCCCCGACTCCGCACGGCGCGTTCACGTCACCGTTCGCAATTTGACCTGTCGCCGTGAGCCGCCCGGTCGTCGTGCGCTTTCCGGTCGTCGGGCCAAACCGCCATCGCCTTCCTACCCCAACCACTGGATCGGCGTCATGGCTCGACAATCCACCTCAGTTCCTTTCGAACTTTCCTCATCCGATCTCGCGCGGACCCGGCACGGCATCGTCGACGGCAAGCGCATCTCGCTCGGCGTGCAAGGCGACGCGCAGCGCGGCTACGTGCTCGAGCGGCGCTGCAGGAGCCCCGGCGAGCCGGTATCGACGCAGCGCGTCGGCCTGCGCGATCCGGCGGCCGTCGCGGCGTTCGTCGAGCACGACCCGTATGCGGCGCAACTCGGGCTCGACTATCGGGCGGTGCTCGGCGTGCACGGCGCGTCGGATGCGGCGGACCGGCAAGATGCGCGACCTGTGCAGGGTGCACGCCATGCGCACGATGCGGACGGCGCGGCCGATGCATCCCGCCCATCCGGGCCCGTTTTCGCCGCGCCGGTTGCGCAGCCGGAGTTCGCGGCCGAATGCGAGCACGACGGCGCGCTGCTCGCGCTGATGCGCCGCGTTTGCGCGTCGTGCGGCGCGACGCAGTGCTTCTATCACTGGTTCGTCGTCGACGAAGAAACGGGCGAGTTCGCGACTCACGATCTGCTGATCGGCGGCGCGCCCGCATGGGCGCAGCGCTACGTTCACCAGCACTGGTATCTGAACGACCCGGCGGTCGCGCACGCGCGCGACAACACGCAGCCGCTGCGCGGCTCGTCGCTCGCCGCATTGCCGGCCGATCACTGGCTGAACCACTATGCACAGACGCAAGGGCTCGGCAGCAACGTGTTTTTTCCCGCGCATCGGCGCGATGTCGCGACGTTCGGACTGCTGCACGTCGGCACGCCGCTGGCTGCGCCGCAGGGCGAGGATGCGCTGTGGCGCAATCGGCGCGTGCTGCGCGGGCTCGCGAACGAGCTGCTCGAATGGCGCGTCGTGCGGCGGCGGCGCGAGCTCGCGCAGGAGCTGTCGCTCGCCGCACAGGACGTGCTCGCGCTGCGGCTCGTCGCGCGCGGCGGCGGCGCGCGTCACGTGGCCGAGGAGCTGCGGCTCGACGAGCGCGCGGTCTATCAGCTGTTTACCGCGATCAATCGCAAGATGGACAGCAAGCACATCAAGAGCAGCGCGACGAAGGCGAAACGGTTGGGACTGCTCGCCGAGGGCTATATCTCGAAATGAGCGCAACGGCGCGCGTCATATGCCGTAAACAATCTAAGGCATTACGCGGGCGTTTTCCGTTAGCCTGTATCGCACGCATCGGACGCAATACGCGATGCATCGCCGGACGAACGCCGCGCATGCGCGCGGTGCGCCGTCCGGACGCGCTGTCAGGTTTGCCGCTGTATCCATCGATTCAAGATTCAAGTTGAACAAGTGACGAAGTGCGTCCGACGCGGGCTGAGATCGCGCCGGACGCCGAGAAACAGAAACGAGCAGGTTCGAACGAGAGGCAATCGGACGACGAGGGGCCGGTAGACGTCGACGAACGATCGCGCGCATCGACGCATGCATGTGCGGAGCATCGTTCGCCCATCCGCCGGCGCGCAATGCCGCCTGAATCACGAAGGGAAGGCGCCCGCGAAGACGCTTCGCAGCGAGGATTCGGCAGATGGCGACATACATCGAATTGGCGCGGCGGTTGTGGCGGTTGCGGCGGTTGCGGCGGATCGCGCGCGGCGCGGGACGGCGCGCGCTGTCGGTCGGCACGGCGGGGGCGGATGGTGCAGGGCATGCGGTCGACGCCCGCATCGCATCCGCCGGTGCGCTGTATATCGGCAGCGGCTGGTTCCTCATCGGCAGCATCGCGTCGCGTCCCGGCGCATCCGAATTCGCATTGTTCGACGGCCGCTCGGCACCGACAGCCAGATATCCGAAGGAGGAGACGTAATGGCGAGCTCATGGACCGACCGCGCGTCGCGCGCCGCAATCGACGCACACGCCGCATTCGAGCTGCCGGCGCTCGAACGCGAACGGCGCGACGTGCGCGCCGAGCCTGTCGCATCGACGCCGAACGGCCGCGCATCGGCATCGAACGGCGGCGCATCGCCCGCGCCCGACACGCTCACGCAGCACTTCAAGTCCGCGATGCGCAGGTTGACGTCGACGGTGTCGATCGTCGCGACGCGCGAAGCCGAAGCGCGCTTCGGGATGGCGGCGACCGCGGTGAGCGCGGTCAGCACCGAGCCGCCCGCGATTCTCGTGTGCGTCAACCGCACGGCGACGCTCCATGTGCCGCTGATGCGCGCGCGCCGCTTCTCGGTGAATCTGCTGCACGAGCGCCAGCTCGAATTGATTGCGCCGTTCAGCGGCAAGCTCGATCACGATGCGCGCTTCGCGCACGGCGAATGGCGCGACGCGTGCGGCGTGCCGGTGCTCGCCGGCGCGCAGGCGACGCTGCTGTGCGACATCGACGGCGATTTCAGCTACGGCAGCCACACGATCGTGATCGGCAGGGTCGATTCGGTGCGGGTCGCGGGGCCCGTCGCGCCGCTGCTGTGGCAGGACGGCGGGCCGTGCGCGGCGCGCGCGCTGACCGCGTGCGCGCACGATGCGCAATGACGCGGCGTCGGCGAGGGAATTCCTGCACAAATGCGAAACGCTCATATAGACTGCAAAGCGAATCATCTGATGGTTCCATCGCGGCGGCGCGGCGCGTCGACACGCGCCGGATCGTTGCGCCGCAAAGTCTTCGATCGCGCCGAGGCTCGCGTGCGGTGCGAGCGCAAGCGAAGTCGTCGCGTGCATCCGAGGGCCGGCGACACATTGCTTGCCGCACGCCGCGCTATCGCGTTCGCGAATGCGCGTGCCTGCCCGCGCCGCGTGACCGAGGGTGCGACGCCGTATCGACATAAAACGAATCGCGCTGTCCGCGACGTGCCCGCGCCGCGGACAGACGCCATAACAGGAGCGGACATGTTTGCACCCGAAACGCATCGACGCGACGGCTCTCCACGTCTATTCAATCCGGCGATGATCGCCGTGCTCGCCGGCGCGCTCATCATGAGCGCCGCGATGGGCGTGCGGCAAACCTTCGGCCTCTTCATCGGGCCGTTCTCGTTCGATCACGGCTTGCCCGTCACGACGATCGCATTCGCGATCGCGCTGCACAATCTCGTCTGGGGTGTCGCGCAGCCGTTCGCCGGCGCGGCGGCCGACCGCTACGGCTGCGGACCGCTCGTCGCGATCGGCGCGGTCGTGTTCGCGCTCGGTCTCGCGATCGCAGCCATCGCGCCGTCCGGCGCGATGCTCGTGCTCGGGATGGGCGTGCTCGTCGGCATCGGGATCAGCTGCACGAGCTTCGGCGTCGTGCTGACCGCGGTCGGCCGCGGCGCGCCGCCCGAGAAGCGCAGCATGGCGATGGGCATCGCGAGCGCGGGCGGCTCGCTCGGCCAGGTGGCGCTCGTGCCGGTCGCGCAATGGTTCACGTCGCATTCGGGGACGATGGTGTCGCTCCTCGTGCTCGCCGGCTGCCTGATTGCGATTGCGCCGCTCGGCGTGCTGCTCGATCGCCATGCGGGCGCGAGCCGCGCGAGCGCGCACGAGGCGGCGGCCGTCTCGTTGAAGGACGCGCTGTCGCACGCGGCGCGGCATCGCGGCTATTGCCTGCTGACGATCGGCTTCTTCACGTGCGGGTTCCAGCTCGCGTTCATCGCGACCCATCTGCCGAACTACCTGCTGCTTTGCCACATGCCGGTCGGGCTGGGCGCGACGGCGCTCGCGCTGATCGGCCTGTTCAACATGGCGGGAAGCTGGGCGTGCGGCTGGCTCGGCGGACGCTATCGGCAGCATCACGTGCTCGGCTGGCTGTACCTGATTCGCGGCGCGACGATCGCGGTGTTCTTCCTCGCGCCGAAGACGGATGCGTCGGTCGTCGTTTTCGCGGCGATCATGGGGCTCACGTGGCTCGGCACCGTGCCGCTGACGAGCGGGCTCGTCGCGAAGGTGTTCGGCACGCGGCATCTCGGCACGCTGTTCGGCGTCTGCTTCCTCAGTCATCAGATCGGCTCGTTCCTCGGCTCATGGCTCGGCGGCTACGTGTTCGACGTAACGGGGTCGTATTCGCTGATCTGGGGCGCGACGGCGCTCGCGGGGCTGTTCGCCGCGCTGCTGCATTTTCCGATCGACGATGCGCCCGCGCATGGCGGTGCGGTCGCGGCGCGGGCATAGCGCGGCGCGGCGGCGTGCAGGCGCGTGCGAGCGCGTGACGGTGCGCGTGAGGTACGAGCCGGCCGGCCGTCGCCCGATCGATGTGAACAAGAAGCCGGCCTGCGCCGCCGCACCGCTCGCGTGCGCGACATAGCGAACGCAAATGCAAATGGGGCAAACAACACGGCGATTCGACATGACGAATGTTTTGACGACCTTCCCGACGATGCATGCACCGACGCCGCTGCCGCTAGACGAACGCGATGCGCACGTCTGGTACGCGCGCACCGCCGCATGCGACACGCCCGCGCGGCGCGAGCGCTATCGCGCGCTGCTGAGCGCGGACGAGCGGGAGCGCCTCGAACGCTTCGCGTTCGAGCACCTGAAGATCGAGTACCTGGTGACGCGCGCGCTGTGCCGCACGGTGCTGTCCGCGTATGTCGACGACGTCTCGCCCGCGCAGTGGCGGTTCCGCGCGAACGCGCACGGCCGGCCGGAGATCGACGCGGGCGATGCGCGGCCGCCGTTGCGCTTCAATCTGTCGAACGCGCGCAGCGTCGTCGCGTGCATCGTCACGCGAACAGCCGATGCGGGAATCGATGTCGAGGAGGTTGCGCGCAGCAACGATCTCGACGGCATCGCCGCGTCGCATTTCTCGGCGAGCGAGCGCGCGGCGTTCTTCGCGCTGCCGGCCGAACAGCGGCGCGAGCGCTTCTTCGAGCTGTGGACGCTGAAGGAGGCGTACATCAAGGCGCGCGGCGTCGGGCTGTCGATCGATCTCGGACAGTTCTCGTTCGCGCTGCCGGCGCAGCCGATCCGCATCGCGTTCGATCGGCACGCCGACGACGACGCGAGCCATTGGCAGTTCACGTTGCTCGATATCGGCGCGCAGCACCGGATGGCGGTCGGGATTCGCGACGCCCGCGCGGCGACGCATCCATTCGACATCCGCGTGCGCGAGATCGTGCCGGGTCCGGCCGCGAGCCTGCGCGGCGCGGCCGCGATCGACTGAGCGCGCTGGCGCGCTGACAAGGGGACGATCGCTTCGTGCACGGAGCGGTCTCGTGAATTTTATTAGTATCGCGAACAGACGGGCGACGTTCGCCCGACGTTCGCAACAGGCGTCGTCGCTCGACGAAGACCGGGTTCGACGGATGACGGCGCCGCGAGGCCGCACGCCATGACATGCGGCCTTACCGGGCGCGCGGCGACGGCGGCGTCTGTGCCGCGGCGTTCGCGCGCGCTGTTTGAACGTTTCGATAGAGCCTTCCCATGACCAGAAAACACATCCATTTCGGCGTCCTGATACAGGGGGCGGGTGCGAACATGAACGCGTGGAAGCATCCGAGCGTGCCCCCGGACGCGAGCATCAACTTCGACTTCTACGTCGATCGCGCGCGCCGCGCCGAAGCGGCCGGCATTGCGTTCGCGTTCATCGCGGATTCGGCGTACGTGACGCCGAAGTCGGCGCCGCACTTCCTCAACCGCATCGAGCCGATCTCGCTGCTGTCCGCGCTCGCGGCCGTCACGTCGAAGATCGGTCTCGTCGGCACGGTGTCGTCGTCATACAGCGAGCCGTACACGGTCGCGCGGCAGTTCGCTTCGCTCGACCTGATCAGCGGCGGGCGCGCGGGCTGGAACGTCGTGACGTCGTCGATCGAGGGCACGGGGAAGAATTACGGCCGCCCGCATCCGGATCACGCGCAGCGCTACGCGATCGCCGAAGAGCATCTCGACGTGGTCCAGGGCCTGTGGGATAGCTGGGACGACGACGCGCTCGTCCGCGATCGCGCGACCGGCCGCTTCTTCGATCCGGACAAGCTGCATCGTCTCGATCACCGCGGCCGTTTCTTTTCGGTCGAAGGGCCGCTCAACATCCGGCGCTCGCCGCAAGGGCAGCCGGTGATCTTCCAGGCGGGCTCGTCGGAAGACGGGATCGGCTTCGCGGGCCGCTATGCGGACGCGGTGTTCTCGAACGGCGGCACGTTCGACGACGCGCGCACGTTCCACCGCCGCGTGAAGGCGGCGGCCGCCGCCGCGGGCCGGAATCCGGACCACGTGAAGGTGTTTCCGGGCATCGGCCCGATCGTCGGCGCGACGCAGGACGAAGCCGACGACAAGTACCGGCAGGTGCGCGATCTGCTGTCTGCGCGCGAGGCGCTCGCGTATCTCGGCCACTTCTTCCAGCAGCACGACTTCAGCGTCTATCCGCTCGACGGCCCGTTTCCCGACATCGGCAGCCTCGGCAGCGACGGCTTCCAGTCGACCACCGACAACATCAAGCGGCTCGCGCGCGAGCGCAATCTGACGCTGCGCGAGGTTGCGTACGAAGTCGCGACGCGGCGCTCGAACATCGGCACGTCGGAAGCGTTCATCGGCACGCCGGACAAGGTCGCGGACGAGATGATCCGCTGGGTCGACGAAGGCGCGGCGGACGGCTTCATGCTCGGCCTGCCGGTGACGGGCTTCGGGCTCGACGACTTCGTCGATTACGTGCTGCCCGAGCTGACCGCGCGCGGCTACTTCGATCCGGTGCGGCGTGGCGCGACGCTGCGCGACCATCTCGGGCTGCCTTACAGGGAGAGTCGCTACGCTCATGACGCACAGGTTGCGGCAATTTAGCTAAACTGGCCGGCGGCGCGGCTTGCAACCCGCCGCCAGCCAGGGCGTCCGGCCGAGTACAGCGCACCGATCGCCCGCAACCTATCCGATGCGCCGCCGCCACGAGCAGCGGCGATCTCATGGAGACGCTCATGAAAGTAGGATTCATCGGCATCGGCGTGATGGGGCAGCCGATGGCGCTCAATCTCGCGCGCGCCGGTACCGAACTCGTCGTGTGGAATCGCACGCCCGAACGTTGCGAACCGTTGCGCGCGGCCGGCGCGCAGGTCGCCGATTCGGCGGCCGACGTCTACCGCCAGGCGCGCATCGTGATCCTGATGATGGCGACCGACGCCGCGCTCGACGCGGTGCTCGGCCGCGGCACGCCCGCGTTCGCGGAAAACGTCGCGCGGCACACGATCGTCCATATGGGGACGGTGTCGGCCGAGTATTCGCGCGGCCTCGAAGCCGATATCCGCGCGGCGGGCGGCCGCTACGTCGAGGCGCCCGTGTCGGGCTCGCGCAAGCCGGCCGAGGCCGGGCAGCTCGTTGCGATGCTGGCGGGTGAGCCGGCGGTGGTCGACGAGGTGCGGCCGCTGCTCGAGCCGATGTGTCATGAGATCGTCGCGACCGGGCCGGTGCCGACCGGCCTGCTGATGAAGCTCGCCGTCAACACGTTCCTGATCTCGATGGTGACGGGGCTCGCCGAGGCCGCGCATGCGGCGCGCGGCTTCGGGCTCGACATGAAGCAGTTCCAGGCGGTGCTCGATGCAGGGCCGATGGCGAGCAGCGTGTCGCGCGTGAAGATCGACAAGCTCGTCAACGAAGACTTCGACGTCCAGGCGTCGATCACCGACGTGCTGAAGAACAGCCGGCTCGCGACCGAGGCCGCGCATGGCGCGCATCTCGCGTCGCCGCTGCTCGAAGTCTGCTGCGATCTGTATCGCGAGACCCTGGAGCTCGGGCACGGGCAGGCGGACATGGCGGCGGTCGTGCGCGCGATCGAGACGCGCAGCGCGGCGCGGAACGCGGGTGGTTGACGAACGCGGGTTCGTCCGGATTCGTCGCGATGTGCGGCGCGTCTGCGCGATGACGGGCCGCTCTCGATACAGAGACCGCATGCGCGGACAGTCCGTCGCGACGGACGCTTGCGATCGGCGCGGCGTACGCCGTTCGCGTTCGCGTTCGCGTTCGCGCGCTCGCGGGCGAATGGCGTGCGGGGTGCGCGGAATCGAACGATCGATGGCGACGCGGCGATCCGTTTTTCGACACAAACGCGCAATGGCGCAAGCGCGTCGGTCCGCTTCGATCCGCGTGGGAGATCATGCATGACGAGCCATCATTCGAACGGCGCGCCGGTCGCATTGACGATCGCTTCGGAAGCGGACCGGCCGCTCGTCCGATCGATGTTGCACCGCTACCTGTCGGAACTCGGCCAGTACGACGAAGTGAGTTCCGACTACCCCTATTTCGAGCTGTACTGGCAATCCGGCGAAGCGCGCTGGCCCTATCTGCTCGACGCGGGACCGGAGCGCGTCGGCTTCGCGTTCGTGCGCGCGCCCGGCGAGCCGGGCATCGATTATTCGATCGCCGAGTTCTTCATCTTGCCGCCGGCGCGTGGCCGGGGCTGCGGCGTCGCCGCGGCATGCGCGCTGTGGCGCGCGCAACCGGGGCGCTGGGAAGTCGGCGTGATGCGCGGGAACGCGCCCGCTCGTCATTTCTGGCCGCGTGCGATCGCCGCGGCCGGCGCGACGAACGTCGTGCGGCTCGAAGGAAACGGCGACACCGTTTTTCATTTCGACATAGCCGGCTGATCGGCATTTCGTTCGTCCGACGAAGGCCGAGGCGGGCGACCAACGTATCGATCACTTCGATCACTTCGATCACTTCGATCACTTCGATCGCATCGATCGCATCGATCGCATCGATCGCATCGACGCGAAGCGCGTGCTCGGGATCGCGCGTTTCGCGTGCGACCGGGACGACGCGTTTCGCGCCGCCTCGACATCGGCGCGGCCGGGCGATGCGCGGCACGCGCATTCAATGCTGCGCGACTTCCTCTTCGTGCTCGCGCATCAGCGCGAGCCGGTTGTACAACGTCTTCAGGCTGATGCCGAGCGCCTTCGCGGTGCGCGGCTTGTCGCCGTTGAAATGCTCGAGCGACGCGGCAATGAAGCGTTGCTGCGAATGCGCGAGCGTCGCGCCGAGCGGCAGCGACATCGCGTTCTTGCGCACGTCGCCGCGCGGCGGCGGCCGCTTCACCGTCAGCAGGTCGATCTGCTCGTCGGAGAGGATGTACGCGCGCTCGATCGCATTGCGCAGCTCGCGCACGTTGCCGGGCCACGAATAGGCGCGCAGCGTCTTCAGCGCCTGCCCCGACAGCCGCTTGCGCGTGCCGTGCCGCGTGTTCAGCGCGTCGACAAGCGCTTGCGCGATGCTCTCGATGTCGTCCTCGCGATACCGGAGCGCCGGCACGCGCAGCGCGAACACCGCCAGCCGGTAGAACAGGTCTTCGCGAAAGCGTCCTTCCTGGACGGCTTCGGCCGGATTGTGATGGGTGGCGGCGACGATGCGCACGTCGAGCGCGATCGGTTCGCTGCCGCCGACGCGCATGATGCTGTTCGACTCGAGCGCGCGCAGCAGCTTGACTTGCAGGTCGCGCGGCATCTCCGCGATTTCGTCGAGAAAGATCGTGCCGCCGCGCGCGGCCTCGAAAAAGCCGATGTGTTGCGCGGCCGCGCCGGTGAAGCTCCCTTTCTCGTGACCGAACAATTGCGATTCGGCGATGTCGTGCGGAATCGCGCCGCAATTGACGGGGACGAACGGGCCGTGATGGCGCGGACTCATGTCATGAAGGAGCCTGGCGACGATATCCTTGCCGACCCCACTTTCGCCGACGATCAGCACGCTTGCGCGGGTTGCAGCCACTTTTTCGACCTTCTGCAGCAACGCCTGGATCAGACACGAATTGCCGTGCAGCCGTCTGCCGTCACTGCAGTGTTGCGACATGGATGTCTCGCTAAGTGGGATGCCCTGAGCCCGCGCCGTGCGGGCCTGCTCCGACGGAATCGGCATCGATTGCATTCGGTGCTTGCATTTTTTACACAGGAGAAGCCTAGCGACTATTTTTCAATTGATGAATTGAAATTTCCAATGTCGCGGGCGCGCCCGGATAGAAATATCCGATAGCGGGCATCGCGGCGGACGCGTTTTCTATACTGTAACGAGCAATGCGTTTCGCAGCCGCGATCGATCGGTCCGAATGATCCGATCGATCGCGCATCGTCAATCGGCCGGCATCGTTCGGCTGCCTAATCTATGCGCCAGCATGCGGGCTCGTTCGTTGCTTGTGTCGGCGCAGCGAATGGAAGGAGCGTGAATGCCCTACATTCTGATCGTCGAGGACGACGCGGACACGAGAGACATGCTGTCCGCGCTCGCCCATACCCAGCAACTCTCCTGCGATGCGGCCGCGACGCTGGAGGAAGCGCGCACGCTGATTGCTACGAATACGCCTGACCTCGTGCTGTGCGATCTCGTCTTGCCGGACGGAAACGGCATGGATCTCTTCGATGAGCTGCCGAAAGGCGCGCACGTGGAGATGGTGCTGACGACGGGACACGCGAGCCTCGAGACCGCGATCGACGCGTTGCGGCGCGGCGCGACCGATTATCTGGTGAAGCCGCTCAACATCCAGCGGCTCAACAGCATCTTTGCGCGCGTGCCGCGCACCAGCGTGCTGCATGAAGAGATCGCCGCGCTGCGTTCCGAGCTGCAGCGGCTCGGCCGCTTCGGCAGAATGCTCGGCAGCTCGCCCGTGATGCAGACAACGTACGACGCGATCAGCCGCGTCGCGGGCACCGAGGCGTCCGTGCTGCTGATGGGCGAATCGGGCACCGGCAAGGAACTCGCCGCGCAGACGATCCACGATCAGAGTCTGCGCCGCAAGGGGGCGTTTCTCGCGGTCAACTGCGGGGCGATCGCGGCGAACCTCGTCGAAAGCGAGATGTTCGGCCACGACCGCGGCAGCTTCACCGGCGCGGATCGTCAGCACAAGGGCTTTTTCGAGCGCGCGGATGGCGGCACGCTGTTTCTCGACGAGATCACCGAGATGCCCGTCGAGTCGCAAGTGAAGCTGCTGCGCGTGCTCGAGACGGGACGCCTGACGCGGCTCGGCTCCGCGCGCGAGATCGACGTCGACGTGCGGATCGTCGCCGCGACGAATCTCGATCCGGAAGCCGCGATGGCGGACGGCAAGCTGCGCCCGGACCTGTATCACCGGATCAACGTGTTTCCGATCACGCTGCCGCCGCTGCGCGCGCGCGGCGACGACTTACCGATGCTCGCCGAGGCGTTCCTGCGGCAGCTCGGCGAAGAGAGCGGGCGGACGATGCACTTCTCGCCGTCCGCGCTCGCCGCGCTGTCGGGATACGATTGGCCGGGCAACGTGCGCGAGCTGCGCAACCTCGTGCAGCGCGCGTGCATTTTCAGCGACGGCGACGTGATCGACACATTGCCGCCGCCGATCATGGAGGAAGTGGCGAGCGAGCCGGGCGACGTCGGCGATTCGGTCACGGTGCCGTTCGGCGCGACGCTAGAGGAAGTCGACAAGCGGATCATTCTCGGCACGCTCGAACGGTGCGGCGGCGTGAAGACGCACGCGGCCGAGGTGCTCGACATCAGTTTGAAGACGATCTACAACCGGCTCGCGCAACTGGAAGAAGAGGGCGACGACAAGTCGAAGCGATGAAGATGCGGACGATGCCGATGCCGATGCGGTTGCGGTTGCGGTTGCCGTTGCCGTTGCCGTCGTCGAGCTTGCTGGCGCGCGATGCGGCCGGCGGCTTCGACGATGCGCCGCTTCGCGTCGACGCGATGCGGCATCGTATGACGCTCGCGCGGCGTCGACGGCAGGCCGGCAATCGTGCGCGGCCAGCCGCGGAAGCCGCCCGCGTCGCGCCGCGTGCGAGGCGCGAGTCGCCGCGTGCGCCGGTCCTCGGCGCGCCGCGCGTCGTCGGCGGTCGCGAAACCCGCACGGCGGCCCCATCATGGCGCGGGCGGGCGCGGCGGCGGGATGCGGGCGAACACAGTGACGACGACCGAGCCGGGCGATTGCGCGCGCAGCCGTGCGCAGCCGACTGCACCGCCGTCGAGATGCGGCAAGACGACGAGCCGGCGGCGCGTCGGTGTCGTGATGGTCGAGCCTCGGCGACGCAGCGGGGGCGGGCCTGCCGCGTTTTCGTTCGGGGCCGCCGCTTCCGTGCCTCCGGGCCTTGTCCGGGTGCGGCGCAGCACCGCGCGCACACGCGCGAGCGGGAGTCGATGTGATGGCGCGATTTGCACGAAGACGCACGAGAAGTTATGCGGCGATCGCCGGGCTCGTCGCGATCGCGACGCTGCTGCAGGCGGCGCTCGTGCATTTCGGCAGCGCCGACATGCCGCTCATGCCATATTTCCCGTTCATCGCGGCGGCCGCGTGGGCGACGTCGCTCGCGGGCGGGCTCGGCGCGACGCTCGCGAGCGCCGTGCTGATCTGGGTGATGTTTCTGTCCGACACGATCGCGTATCCGGGGCCGCTGTCGGCGCGGATCGTGCAGCTCGCGACATTCGTCATCGTGAACGGCGCGATCTGCGCGATCGTCGCGGCGCTCAAGCGCTCGCGGCGCATGAACGAGGCGCTGCGCCGCCGCGAGGCGTTCGCGCGGCGCTACTACGAGGCGCTGCTGCAGTCGCTCACGCAGGGCGTGATCGTCAGCGACCGGCGCGGGGTGCTCACATACATGAACCCGGCCGCCGCCGAGCTGATCGGCTGCGATGCGACGGTCGTGCGCGGCCTGCCGTTTCGCGACGTGTTCAACGCGTACGACGGCCGCGGCGTGCGCGCCCGGTCGACCGCGCTCGAGCAGGTGCTGCGAAGCGGCGAGAGCGCGACCGTCGAGCATCATTGGCTCGCGCCGCGCGACGGCGCGCGCGTGCCGATCGCCGAAGTTGCGTCGCCGCTCGTCGATTCGGCGGGCGACATGACGGGCGCGGTGCTGATCGTGCGCGACATCAGCG
This sequence comes from Burkholderia sp. ABCPW 14, assembly GCF_001523835.1. Taxonomy (NCBI): domain Bacteria; kingdom Pseudomonadati; phylum Pseudomonadota; class Betaproteobacteria; order Burkholderiales; family Burkholderiaceae; genus Burkholderia; species Burkholderia sp. ABCPW 14. The sequence goes on from NZ_LOVS01000087.1 coordinate 57,067, forward strand.
GCGATCGCGAGCGCGCGGCCGCGAACCGGATGCTGCAGCGGCTCGTCGACGCTTCGCCCGATGCGATCGTCGGCGTCGGCGCGGATCGCCGGATCACGAGCTGGAATCCGGCCGCGCACCGGATATTCGGCTATGACGAGCAGGCGGCGCGCGGCCGCGACGTCGCGATGCTGCTCGCGCCGCGCTGGAGACGCCGCCATCCGCTGCCCGCGTCGGTGTCCGGCGTGCAGGAGCCGATCGAGAACGTCGACGTGCTGTGCATGCGGCAGGACGGCTCGCGCCTGCGCGCGACGCTGTCGGCGTCGCCCGTGTTCGACGATCGCGACGCGTGCGTCGCGCTGTCGCTGACGCTGCGCGATACCGGCGAGCAGCGCCGCCGCGAGCGCCGCACCCATCACTCGCTGCGCGGCGCGCGCGACGCGCGCCGGCAGGCCGACACGTCGAACCGGCTGAAGGATGAACTGCTCGCGACCGTGTCGCACGAGCTGCGCACGCCGCTCAACGTGATCTATGGCTGGATCGAGGTGCTGCGCAATCCGGTCGACGGCGCGCTGCAGCGGCAGGCGATCGATGCGATCGACCGCAGCGCTCGCTCGCTGTCGCGAATGGTCGGCGACATCCTCGACGCGTCGTCGCTCGCGACGGGCAAGCTGCGGCTCGATGCGATGCCGGTCGACCTCGTGCGCATCGTCAACGACGTGACGGGCACGCTCGGCACGGCCGCGCAGGCCGAAGGGCTCGATTTGACGATCGAATGCGCGCTCGAGACCTGCATCGTGTCCGGCGACGGCGAGCGGCTGCGGCAGATGCTGTCGAACCTGCTGTCGAACGCGTTCAAGTTCACGCAGCGCGGCGGTCGCGTGACGGTGTCGCTCGTGCGCACCGACACGCACGCGACGCTCACGGTCGCCGATACGGGCCAGGGCATCTCGCCGGAATTCCTGCCGCACGTGTTCGAAGCGTTCCGCCGTGCGGACGGCTCGCCCGCATCGCCACGGCGGGGGCTCGGTCTCGGGCTATCGATCGTGCGGCACATCGCGGAGCTGCACGGCGGCAAGGTCGAGGCCGCGAGCGCAGGCAAGAGCCGCGGCACGACGTTCGCCGTCACGCTGCCGGCCGGCTGGCAGCCGATCGGCGCGCTCGCGTGGGCTGCGCAACAGGCTGCGCGCGGCGCGCCGATGACGCTCGGCGCACAGCGGATCTTGCTCGTCGACGACGACGCGACGTCGCGCGCGAGTCTCGCCGCCGCGCTGAAGACGCTCGGTGCGGAGGTGATCGTCGCGGCGTCGGGGCGCGAGGCGATCGCGAAGGCGGGCGCGATGCGGCCGACCGTCGTGCTGTCCGATCTCGCGATGCCGGACGGCGACGGCTTCTGGCTGCTCGACACACTGCGCCATGCGCGCGCGCGCGCGGCGAACGACGCGCCGGTGCTCGCCGTCACCGCGCACGCGGGACGCGAGGACGAGCGCCGCGTGCTTGCCGCGGGCTTCGACGGCTATCTGTGCAAGCCGGTCGACCTGCAGACGCTCGCGCGCGCGATCCTGCGCGCGACGGGGAGCCGCTGACGCGCGCGAGCGCGCGGCCGCGCAGTCGTCGGCAGTCGTCGGCGGTTATCGGGGCCGGCCTGCGCGACATCGCTCCTGTCTCGACGCTACGCACCGACATTCGGCCCGCCGCGCGCACTCACGCGCGCGAGCAGGTGCGATGCAATACGCGTGCCGCGCATGAGATCGCCCGGCGCGCGATGCGACGCCCGCCCGCTGACCAATGCGATTTTCTGCGTGGCGATGGCCTCCCGCGATGCGGATGCGACCTGTGCCCACGGCCCGCCGGACGCGCAACACGCATGCCTGTTTGCATCGCGCGCAAGTTGCGCGAACGCGGCCGCAAAAAATTACAACGGCTTGCCGAAAAGCACGGCGGCTCGCGCCCCGCGATGTGCGAGCCCATGTCTTGCGCCGGCCGCGCACGGTGGAACGCCGTTTGCGACGCCGTGATGCACCCGGCCGCCGCGCCGATTCGACAAAAGGAGCTGACGATGAAAGGAATGCAATTACCCACATCGCAAGACATGCCCCGGCATTCGCCGCGCCAAGCCGCGAAGCGCTTCGGCGGCTTCGGCGCGGCCGTGCTGATCGCGATCGCGGCCGTGTGCCTCGCGTTGCCGCAAGCCGCGGCGGCCGCGGGCGACGACGCGGGCGGCGCGAACGGCCCGAACGACATGACGGGCGCGAATACCGTGAATCGCGCGAGCGACATGAGCGACGCGAACAGCGGGTCTTCGTCGCATTCGACGAGCACGGGTACGCGGCTGCGCGACACCGCGATCACGACGAAGGTGAAGGCTGCGCTGCTCGGCACGAACGACTTGAAGTCGGGCGACATCCACGTGACGACGCGGCGCGGCACGGTCCAGCTCGCGGGCACGGTGCCCGACGAACGGCAGCGCACGCTCGCCGTCGACGTCACGAAGCAGGTGGAGGGCGTGAAGACCGTGCGCGACAAGCTGTCGGTGCAGCCGAAATAACCGGTTCGTCCGGCAGGGAATTCGGTCATGAAACGCACGCTGAAGCCGATCGGCGAGCAGACGATCGTGATTAGCGGCGCGATGAGCGGCATCGGTCTCGTCGCCGCGCGCAAGGCCGCGAAGAAGGGCGCGAAGCGCGTGCTCGCCGCACGCAACGAGACCGCGCTCGAAGCGCAGTGTGAAGAGATTCGACAGCACGGCGACCTGGCCGTCGCGGCCGCCGCCGACGTCAGCCGCTACGAGGCGACGCCGCGTCGCCCGCGTGCGATCGCTTCGTAGTCCGGGCATCGTTTCGCGCGGGTCGGGCGAGCTGTCGTTCGATTCGCGGATGCGGCGATTCGCCGTCCGATCAGGCGTCCGGCGACGCGCGGCGCGATCCGCCGCCGCGCCGCCGCGATGCGTCATTCGACAGGAGGTTGCCAGATGACATCCCGACACCATCCGCATACCGGCCACGAGCTGAGCCGCTCGCGTGCGCAAGAAGGCGATCGCATGCAGCAGGATCACGACAAGGGCGGCCATCAGAGAGGGCGCGGCAAGGCGCCGAGCCGGGTCGGCATTCAAAAGGCGCTGAAGGGCATCGGCTATCCGGCGAGCAAGGACGACGTCGTCCATTGCGCGGAGCGCTCGCACGCCGGCGCCGATGTCATCGACATGCTTCGGCGAATTGCAGGCCGGCGGTACGACACGCCGGCGTCGGTGTCGAAGGAAGTCGGCAAGCTCATGTGAGGCGAGCGAGGGGCGCAGCCGCCGTCGGCGAGTGACGACGGCCGCGGGCGGTGCATTCTCACAGGAGGTGACCGATGAAAACGCGCAGATGGATCATCGCAGGCGCATGCAGTGCGGCGCTCGGCGCGGCCGCGCCGCATGCGCAGATGCCGAGCGGGCCGCCTGAACCGAACGCCCGCGTCGGCAGCGTCGGCGTCATCAATCCGCCTGACGGCAAGAGCGACGCGCAGATCGTGAAGCGGCCGCAAGGCATCGACGCCGAATTTGTCGACAAGGCCGCACTCGCCGGCAAGAGCGAAGTGCAGGCGGGCCAGCTCGCCGGCGAGCGCTCGGCGACGCCGGACGTGCGCGCGTTCGCGAAGCGGATGATCGCCGATCATGGCCGGCTCAACGAGGCGCTGCGCCGGCTCGCCGAGCGCAAGGGCTTGCCCGTGCAGGCCGCGCAGATCATCGATCCGGACGTCGAGGCGCTGCGCGGCAAGAATGGCCGCGACTTCGACGTCGCGTACCTTGCCGCCGCGGGCCCGGCCGCGCACCGCAAGGCGATCCGGCTGTTCGAGGACGAAGCGCGGGCGGGCCGCGACCCCGATCTGCGCGCGTTCGCCGCGCAGACGCTGCCGATGTTGCGGCGGCACCTCGCCGACGCACGCGCGGTGTCGCACAAGGTCGGCGCGGCGCGCTGACGCCGTTCGCGATCGTGCTCGACATTGCGATGCTGGGCCTCGACGGGCTCGAGATCGCCCAGCGGCTGCGGCGCGAGCGGGAAACCGCGGACATGCTGCTCGTCGCGTGCAGCGCGTTCTCTCGGCGCGGCAGGACCTCGCGCGCGCGAGGCGGGATTCGACGCGCACTGCGCGAAGCCGCTGACGCCGCACCGCCTGCTGTGCTTTCTCGAAGCGGCGAGCGCGGGCGCGCGCGACGGCTGAATTTCTCGGCTGACGCTTTCGTTACAGCGCGTTTGTAAAAAAGAACGAGGCAGGTGTGCGCGCCGCGCAAAAAGAGAGCGCCGCGAGGCGCTCGAAGGACTGCTCTGCGCTCGAACCTCAGGTTCCCGGACGTGTTCACAGAGCAGCGCGCCGCACGGCGCCGCGCGCGACCTGAACGCCGGCGCTAGTGCCGGCCCTCGCCGCGCTCGGGCTGGTCGGGCGACGCCTCGCGGGGCGGCGCGTCGATGCCGAGCTCCTCGTCGACATCGCTCCAGTACGGCGCGCTGCCGTAGTACTGATGCAGCGACGCGGCCCAGTTCGGATCGGCCATCGCCGGCCAATGGCTCTTGTCGAATCCGGGCGCGTTCTTGATGCGCTCGGACGATACCGACACGAGAAAGCACTTGCGGTCGGTGTCGAGCGTGAGCGCGCTCCACGGAATCGCGAGCAGCTTGTCGCCGATGCCGAGCAAGCCGCCGCTCGACAGCACCGCATACGCGACCCGGCCCGTCCGCACGTCGAGCATGATCTCCTTGATCTTGCCGACGTCGTCGCCGTCCGTCGTGTAAACCTTGTCGCCATCGAGCGTGCCCGCCGCCATCACGTCGGGCCCAGGGCCCGCGGCGGTGGCGCGACCCTTGCCGATGATCCGCGTGGTGCCTGGTTGAGGGGTGTTCATCGTCGATCTCCTTCAATTAAGCGACGGCCGGACGTCGTCCGGCGGCGTCGCGCGACCGGGCGATGCCGCCGCACCGGTCCGGACAGGGCGCGGTGCGGGCGCACGGCCCGCTGCCGCGTCCGGTTGCGGGCGCCTCGCCGCCATCACGAGCGCCGCGGCTGCGACACGCTTTCGAGCGTGTTCGCGACTTCGTCGCGCGACGGGCCGTCGGTGCGCGTCGCGAGATCGCCGATCGACAGCATGCCGACGAGGCGCTTGTCGTGATCGACGACAGGCATCCGCCGCAACTGCGCATCCGCCATGAACGTCTGGACGTCGTCGATCTGATCGTCGTCGAAGCACCACTCGATTGGGCCGGACGCGACTTCGTGCACCTTCGTGTCGGGCGTCTTGCCGGCCGAGACCGCGCGTACGGCGATATCGCGATCGGTGATCATGCCGATGAGCCGGATGTCGCGGCAGACAGGCAGCGCACCGACGTCGAAGCGCGCCATCAGCTCCGCCGCGTGCCGGATCGAATCGGACGGGGCGACGTGGACGACGTCGCGCGACATGATTTCGTTGATGCGATGCATAAGACCTCCTGTGCTGTGGGATGCATGCCGGATGCAGCAAGGGGCGTGCCGCCGACGCGCGCCGCGCCGGATGACTGTCGTGTTCATCCGCCGCGACAAAAACATACAAACCTTCTCCAAATTCGACACATCGGAATGTAACGAAAAGTAATAATCCCGCGGCTGTCACCCCGTGCCGACGATCGGTTGAACGCGCCCAGCCTCGATGCAATACGAACCTCATACACGCTCCCCGATTCTGACCGTACCGATCCACGCGGCGCTGCGTCCCGTCATCGACGAGGTCGTTCACCGAAGCGTGTCGGAGGCGACGACCAAGGACGGCTACATGCGCTGCGCCGATTACGCAATCGTCGGCGCGCGCTTGCTGAGCATGCTGACCGGCGCGCGGTACCGGCCTGTCGCGGGCGGCGAAGTCATGGATTTCGGCGAACACAATCTCTTCGTCCTTTGCTCGACGCGCGAACGACGCCGCGCCGCGAAGCATCTGTCGCAACTCGCGCGGTACCACTGCTGGATCGAGGCCAGCCACACCGATGCCGACGGGCTCGCGCGAACCGAAATCGTCGACTTCACGATGCGTCACGATGCGATGGTCGCGACCATGGTCGGCATGTCGTTCGCGCGTCCGCACCAGGCATATTTCTGGGGTTGGGAGGACGAGCACGCGGTGCCGGCCGAATTGCGGGATCACCCGGCGTTTGCGAAGCAAGGGCCTTACTGGCGCTGGGCGGAACGCGAGTGCACGGCGCTGCTGCGCGCGTATGAGCGTGAGCGTCCGAGTTACTTCGGACGTCAGGTTTCGCGGGCGTTGAATCTGCTGGCGGACCGCATCGAGCGCGACGTTTGAGCGGATGTGCCGGCCTATGCCCGGCGCGCCGACCGGTGCGACGTGCCGGATCGGTCTGCGGCAACGATCGGCCTGCGTGCGTCCGTTGCGGGCCGAAGACATCGAAGACATCGAAGACATCGAAGACATCGGTGATCGCATGGCGTCTTCGCCGCCGTGAGCCGGCGATGCTTCGCCATACGGCCCGATTGCGCGTTCGTGTGGTGCGCTATGGCGAGCGTTTGCGAATCGAATCGCGGCGAGAGGCGCATGCGTCACGCGACGCGATGCAACGTGATCGCGGCAGGGCGAGCGCGATGCGATCGACGCAGTGATTACGACGCGCGATCGACGCGACGAATGCGATTCACACGGCGGCGCGCCGCTAAGAGACGGTTTCATAACGGCTGCTGAGGCCGCTGAAAAATTTTCCAGCAGATCATGCAGCGGCCGGGTTTGAGTAACGCCTCGTGGTTCTCAGTGCGCGGCCGCGTGCGGAAGTCCCAACACGGCCAGAATGACGATCAGCAGCGCGCATTCGACCGCCGCCAATGCGGTGACTTCGACGGCGCCTTCGACTTCCCTCCACATGCGCTTGGCCCTGCTCATTTGATGCTCCTTGAACGGCGAGCCGGCGGCGGCGCGTCCGCCGCCGGATGTTTCTCCATAAAAAACGATCTGGCCGGAACGGCACGCACGCGTGCCTTCGCGCAGCCGCCCGGTGTGGCCGAGGACCGACGGAAAACCCGCGCGGGCGGCGGCCCGGTGCGTCAATGCTTCGCGCCGCCGCGCCGATGTTCGTCGCGGGCCCGACCGTGCGGCTTGTCGCCGCCGGCGGCGGGCTTCGACGGATCGATGCGCGTGACGCCGCCCATCGCGGGCGGATCGCTCGCGGGGAAGGTGTCTTCGAGCGCCTTGTCGATCAATGCCTCCGACCGGCGTGTGCGGATCTCGTCCTTGTTTTTCAGCGGCGGGGAATTCGGCGCGCGCTGTCGAGGGGTGTGCTGAGTCATATCGGTTCTCCGGCAAGGTGCGTGCCTATCGTAAGCAAGGGCCGTTCCCGGCGGACCCGCGCGGCGGGCATGTGGTTTGCCGTGTCGCGCAAAGCGCCGCATTTCGCGGCAGCGCCGTTCGCCGACGCTCGACCCGCCGGATGCGCGGCGGCATCGATGCCGGACAGGCCGGCCGTCGAGCGTTGCGTCCTCCGGGCAGCCGGCGCGACGCGCGCAATCGAATTTGCTCGGGGCGTCTTGCCGGCGTCGACGATGACGCGTCGCGCGGCGTCCGAGCCGCCGGGAGGTGGGCACATGGAAACGTCGAAGCCAACGGTTCATTACGAAGCCAACGTATGCGGCGGCAGTTTCGAATCGGTACTGGACCGCTTTGAGGATTGGAAGCGCGAGCCGCTCGTCTCTCGACCCGAGCGCCGCATGTTCGAGGGCAAGGACAGTGTGCGCCGCCTGGGCGACGAGGCGTTCGACAGTCCGGACAAGGCGCGTCATGCGTTGATCCGCTCGTGCGCGCCGTGCGACCGCTTCGCGCTCGCCGCGCCGATTCGCGACGACGACCACTGCATGTGGCTCGTGATGGCCGCGTTCGAGGCGTGATCGCGTCGCACGGCGGGCTTGCAGGATTTACAAGCGCGGGGTGTAACCGATGCCGTCCGGGTGTCGTTGTATCGCGCATGCGTATGAACGTATGACGTACGGGGTGGGGCGCATGGCGTGCAACGCGTGAAGTGCGCCGTATGGCGTGCGAGGCCGCGCCGCGCAGCGGGCGATGGGCGCGGCGTATCGCGCGAGGCGCGCTGCGCGCGGGCCGCTCGCGTGATTGGGCGGGGTGTGCCGCCGCGCGAGCGAGCGATTGCTTGCTAGAACGCGCTTGCGCTGCGGACGCACCGGCATCGAGCGATGCGGGCGATCGCTTCGTGCGCGCCCGGGCGGGACGGCGCGGGCATGCCAGATTGTCGGCCGGCGCGCGAGAAAGCACCGGACCGCTTGTCCGAAGCCCTGGAGCGGCGCACGGGCGCGGACGATCGAATCTCGCGCGATCGTGAAGCGCACGCGAAATCGGAGATCGGGGCGTGCGGGGTCGCGCCGCGCGGCGAGCGGACGGAGCGATCTCGGCGTGCGCGAAAGCGTCGATGGGCACGGCGCTTGCGTTGAATTGGACCGGCGCTGACGCCGAACTGATCCCGTAACGCAAACCGATTCATCGATCCGCCATGCAACCTGACGCGCTCTTTCATCGGCCGATTCCGCCGATCCCCAACATCGACCCCGAATACGTGCCGCCCGATCACGACGATGACGACGACAAGATGACCGATCCGCCGGAACCTTATCGTCATCCGGAAGGCGACCCGCCGCCGGGGCCGCTTGTTCACGCGTGGTTCGTGTGATGCGGTCGGTCTTGCGTCGGCCGAACGTGCGCTGTTCCTGATCGCCGGCACATTCCCGGCGACCGGATTCACGGCGCTCGGAATCCCGACGATCGGATTCACGGCGACCGGATTCACGGCGTTCGGATTCACGGCGACCGGAATCCCGGCGACCAATTTCACGGCCACCGCGACGGCGACAACCGAATGCAGGCAACCGCGCGTCCGGCAGCCAGGCTCGCAGCGCACGAATGGGCCGCGGCCGAACCGATGCCGACGAATTCAAGGCGACCGTGCCGACCGCGGCCGTGTCCACGTCGGCCGTGTCCACGTCGGCCGTATCCACGTCGGCCGTATCCACATCGGCCGCAACCCACGGAGGAAACGATGACGATCCGAATCGAGCCCGGCGACAAGCGCGAAATCGCCGAGATGCTGGGCCGCTACTTCGAAGCCCGCGCGGTGCCGTTCCATATCGAAGAGCATCCGGCCGACGTGCTGCACATCAGCTTTCACGCGGACGGGCATCCGGCCGCCGTGACGATCACGTTCGACGACGACGCGTTCGCCGCATTCGTCCATTGGGACGTCGAGCAGAAGCGCCTCGCGCTGCTGCGGCTCGTCGACGAGTTTGCCGAGATGATGGCGCAGCGCAGTCCGACCGCGTACGCGGGCGACTTTCACATCAACCGATTCTGAGCGGATCGCGCGCGCCGCGCCCGCGACGCCGGGCCGCGCGCACGCGCTGCACGCTCGAAGGAGCTTTCGATGTCCATTCACGCGATTTCGACGAAAGTGGCGTGCGCGGCCGCCCTGGCGCTCGCGGCGGCGGCCTGTTCGCCAAACGGCTCGTACGGCGGCTCGCCGCGCAGCGGCGGCGCGATGACCGACGGCGTCGGCCAGCCGCCGCCGATAGCCGTCACGCCGTCCGACGGCGCGCGCGACGGCGGCTCGGGCGATCACGGCGCGTCGCCGATGGCGCCGGGCGGCAGCGGTAACGGCGCTACTCCGGCGCCGGGCGCGCCGGGCAGCAGCTATTGACGCCAAGCGTCGCGCGATGGGGCTCGCGGAATGCGCCGCTTGCGTGCACACTTGAGCGGCGGCCGGCCGGGGCGGCGTCGTGTAGCCGGCCGGGCCGGCCGCGCGCCGTGCAATACGGCGATGACGATCCCGCTCGCGACGATCGGGGCGAGCGCGCGGCCCGTGTGCGCCGCGTCCGTCGCCCCCGCGTCGAGCGCCCGGGACGTCCGCCGCAGCGCGCTCGGCGGCGCGGCGCATCGGCGCATGCGTTGGCCACGCGCGCGGTTCGCGCGCAGGCGCACCGCACCGACAATAACCCGAACAAAGAGGACAACAAATGGTCGACGCACGAGCGGTTTCAACCCGGGGAGCCGCCGAGCGGCGGCGCGCGGCGGCGCGCAAGCGCATCGTGCGTGTCGTGCGCGGCATCGTCTGCGCGTCGTGCGCGGTAGCGGCCGTGTCGGCGCGCGCGCAGACGCCTTCCCCGCTCGCGGAGTGGCAATACTCGGCCGGCATGCCGCTCGACAAGCTGTTCAACCCGCAGCAGCCGGACTGGCAGGTCACGGTCGGTGCGGCCGGCACGCTGCAGCCGCGCTACGAGGGCTCGAACCAGTACCGGCCGATGGCCGGCCCGACGTTCGACGTCCGCTATCGCGATCTGTGGTTCGCGTCGACGGGCGAGGGGATCGGCGTCAACGTGCTGCGCGGGCCGAACTGGCGCGCGACGATCTCCGCGGGCTACGACCTCGGACGCCGCGAGGCCGACGACCGCGGCCATCTGACCGGCATCGGCAACATCAATCCGGCGGCGGTGATCAAGCTGTCGGCCGATTACGTGATTTCGCACGACTTTCCGCTCGTGCTGCGCGCGGACGTCCGGCGCAGCATCGGCGGCGCGAACGGCTGGGTCGCCGACCTCGCCGCATACATGCCGCTGCCCGGCAGCTCGGAAAAATTCTACTGGTTCGCGGGCCCGACCGTCACGTTCGCCGATTCGCGCTACATGAACGGCTGGTTCGGCGTGAACGACGCGCAGGCGGCGCGTTCCGGCCATCCGCGCTACGAGCCGAGCGCAGGCTTGAAGTCGGTCGGCGGCGGCGTGACGCTCGTCTGGTTCGTCACGAAGCACTGGTTCGTGACGGCCGACGGCGCGGTTGACCAGCTCGTCGGCAGCGCCGCGCGCAGCCCGCTCACGCAGCGCTCGACGAACGCGGTCGTCGATGTGTCGATCAATTACCAGTTCTAGGGCGGCGGGGCGGCGGCATCGGCGTGTCGAAGGCACGAGGCTCAAGCACTGAAGTTCGAAGTTCGAAGTTCGGAGCCCGGAGCCCGGAGCCCGACGTTCGGCGTTCGGCGTTCGGCGTTCGGCGTTCGGCGTTCGGCGTTCGGCGTTCGGCGTTCGGCGTTCGGCGTTCGGCGTTCGGACCCCGAAATCCGAAATCCGAAATCCGAAATCCGAAATTCGCAGTCCGAAATCCGCACCCGCACCCGCACCCGCACCCGCACCCGCACCCGCACCCGCAGCCCGCAGCCCGCAGCCCGCACCCGCAGTCCGAAGCCCGAAGCCCGAAGCCCGAAGCCCGAAGCCCGAAGCCCGAAGCCCGGAGCCCGACGTCCGAAGCGTTTCGCCGCGCTCATCGCCGCGCAATCAACAGCGGCGGGAGCCTTTCTTGCATATCGATACGAACCCGTGTCGCGCCCCGAGCGCGGCATTCGTATTTCGTTCGCAAGGAGGCGTGCATGCAGAACGCGAAATCAACTCCCACCCTGAAACGACAGCGCGAGATCACGGCGAGGCGCCCCGTGAAGACGCCCGCCGCCGGCCGCGACATGCCGGACGCGGCGACCCAGCGCAAGGAATTCGGCGCGAACGAGCGCAAGCTCACCGCCGAGGCGATCGCAGCCAAGACGCCGACCGGCCTGCCGCTCATCGACGTCGACAAGTACGCGAGCGACAGCGGCGACCCCGTCCGGCGCGCGGCAAGCCGGATCGTCACACTCGACAACGCGAACATGGCGTCGACCGACAATACGGTCGACGTCGACGGCAAGGGGCTCGAGGCGCAGACGGGCGCGTCCGAATGGCACGACAACGTGATCTATTCGAACGCGTCGCTCGACGAGGCCGTCGATACGCCGGACGACGGCCTCGCCGGCATCGAGAGCCGCCCGCATGGCCACCTGCCGGAGGTCGAGCCGCGCGAAGGCTGGCGGGTCGTCCATGGCGGCAACGTCGACGTCGAGCACACGGCGGGCGCGCGCACCGAGCGCGTATTCAGCTTCGAGCGTTCGACGTAAGCGGCGCATCATGGCGTCGTGCGCTGCCGCGACGCGCGACGCGATCGTGCGACCGAAGCCGGATCGTGCGATTGAAGCCGATCGGGGCGATTGTGATCGAAGCGGGGGCGGGCCACCGAATCGAACGGCCGGCAATCGCGGCGAAGCGCCGTGCCGCGCCGCCATGTCGCCGGAAGCGCCGACACGCGGCGTGCGTGTCCGATGCACGGGCACGCGCGTTGCGCGACTCGCGATGCGGCGCGCGTTGTGCCGCGCGGTTCGCCGCACCGGCATGCGGCAGGAGGAATGCGATGACCACTCCGCGGGAACATCTGGAAGACTGGCTGCGCGACGCGTATGCGATGGAGCGCCAGGCCGAGACGATGCTGAAGTCTCAGGCGGCGCGTCTCGACAACTATCCGGTGCTGCGCGAGCGCATCCAGCAGCACGTCGAAGTCACGCTCGAACAGCAGCGCATGCTCGAAGGCTGCCTGCGGCGTCTGGATATCGCGCCTTCCGCGATCAAGGATCTGGCGGCGCGAATCGCCGCGTACGGGCAGGCGGCGAGCGGCGTATTCGTGTCGGACGAGGTCGTGAAGGGCGCGATGGCGAGCTACGTGTTCGGGAACCTCGAGATCGCGTCGTACAAGACGCTGATCGCCGCCGCTCAGCTCGCGGGCGAGAAGGAGATTCGCGATTGCTGCGAGCGGACCCTGAAACAGGAAATCGACATGGCGCAGTGGCTGTCGGAGCAACTGTCCGACATCGTTATCGCTTTCCTCGAACGTTCGGCATCCGAGCGCAGCGATGCGAAGCGCTGATGCGCGGCGTTCGCGCGGGCTGCGCGTGCGGGGGTAGAAGCGGGCGCGCGGCTCATGCCGCGCGCCACGCTTCACGTCGAACGCTTCACGTCGAACGCTTCACGTCGAACGCTTCACGTCGAACGCTTCACGTCGAACGCTTCACGTCGAACGCTTCACGTCGAACGCTTCACGTCGAACGCTTCACGTCGAACGCTTCACGTCGAACGCTTCACGTCGAACGCTTCACGTCGAACGCTTCACGTCGAACGCTTCACGTCGAACGCTTCACGTCGAACGCTTCACGTCGAACGCTTCACGTCGAACGCTTCACGTCGAACGCTTCACGTCGAACGCTTCACGTCAGACGCTTCACGTCAGACGCCAAACAACATCGAACGCCGTGCGCGACACGCCGAAAACCGGACGACATCGCCATCGCTCGCCCGACCTCGCACGCGCCGCACGCGCCGCACGCGCCGCACGCGCGGCACGTCCCGTACGGGGCGCGCGCCTCACTGCGGCCCCAGCTCCTGCGCCGACGTATCCGCGTCGTTGCCCTGCGCGACGAGCACGTGAATGTCGTTCGGCGTGACGTCCGCGATGCCGCCCGCGGGAATCGTCAGCAGCAGCCAGTCCGCGTTGTTCGCGATGCTGACGGGCGGTGTCGTGAGGATCGGCGTCTTCGAGCCCGGCAGCGTGACGATCACCTGATACGTACCGCCCGACAGATAGATCGAATCCTGCCCCGACGCCGGCACCGCGTTCTGATATGCGGCGCCCGCGAGCGTCGGGCTCTGCGCGGCGATGTTCGTGCCCGGCGGCACGACGTAGATGTCGACGTTCTGCGCGTTCGGCGACGCGTTGAAGCTGCGCACGCGCGCCTGGTCGGACAGCAGGCCCTTCGCGAACGGGTCGTCGATCACCGAGATCGGCGTTGACGTGCTCGGGATCGCGATCGTCGTGTAGTGGTGCCCGTTCGCCGCGTTGAACGTCTGCGACGCAATGGTCACGCTCGTGCCGGTCACGTTGTAGCTCGCGGTCTGTGAGCCGCTGCCGACCGAGCGGTAGCGCGTGACGCCCTTGTACGCGACGTTGGTCGCATTGGCCTGGGCATTCAGAAAATAGTCGAGGCTGGGGCCGGCGGGAACCGCGTTGATGAAGCGCGCCTGCGGATTCGAGATGCCGAGCTCGGTGCCCGTGTCATCGCCGCCGCATGCGGCGACGAGCGCGACGGCCGAGATCAGCGCCGCAACGGTTCGAATCGGTTTCATGACTCCCTCTCTGTATCGGTCGGCCGACACGTCGCGGCGCGGTTCGCAGCGTCCCGTGCGGACGTGCTGGCGCGTCGCGTCGCCGCCGGTGGGTGAATGTCGATGGATGCGGCGAAAACAGGCTCGGTCGCCGTACCCGCGCATCGCGCGACGGGGCGCTCGCAGACAGCAACGGGCATACCCGGCGATGCGGCGATGCACGACTCGAAGCGCGCCGTCCCGCGCTCGCGGCGGAGCGCGGCCGCTGCTGCGGTGCGGCGAAGGACGGCCGCGCGGATGTAACCGATCGCGTAATGCGATGCGCGCGGATGGAATTTTTGCGGCGAAGGGCAAAATCTACGTGGATGCGTTGACGCAAATGCATCAATCGAAAGAAGGCGGCATGCCGATCGCGTCGAACGCCGTCCGCATGCGGCCCGCGCGCGTCGCGGTCCAAAACTTGCGCACGCATTTGTAAAAAGCGCCGGCCGATGCGGCGGCGGCGCCGAACGGATGCGACGAAAGTCCGCTCGCGCAAGGCGCCGCGCGATTGGTACGGAAGTTGCGGGGACTTGCGCACCGCCATTCACACGACAGGGAGTCCCGCATGTCCGCCACGCTCGCGTTGCAAATGCGTCAACACCTGGCGCTCACGCCGCGCTTGCAGCAGTCGCTTCGCCTGCTCCAGCTTTCCTCGCTCGAATTCCAGCAGGAACTGCGCCAGGCGCTCGATACCAATCCGTTTCTCGAAGATATGCAATCGACCGACGACGACACGGCCATGGCCGCGGCGACGCCGGGCGAGCCGCCCGCTGAAGCGGACGCGCGAGCGGACGACCGCTATGCCGACGGCGACGGCGGCGCCGTCGCAGCCGACGCGTCGCCGCCCGTCGGACAGGATGTGCCGTTCACGGCCGAGCTGTCGGCGCGCGTTTCGAGCCGGCGATCCGGCGACGCATCGGATCTCGAGCCCGGCGACTGGATGACGGCCGAGCCGTCGCTGCACGAGCATTTGCACGACGCGCTGCGCCTCTATCAGCTGACGCGGCGCGATCGCGCGCTCGCGCGCATGATCATCGACGCGCTCGACGACGACGGCTATCTGCGCCAGGCGCTGCCCGAGCTCGCGGCGGCGGCCGACCCGCTGCTGCATCCGACCGATCAGGAGCTGCTCGTCGCGCTGCGGCTCGTGCAGTCGCTCGACCAGCCGGGGATCGGCGCGCGCTCGCTGTCCGAATGCCTGCTGCTCGAACTCGGCGCGATGCCCGCCGGCACGCCCGGCATCGAATACGCAAGAGAGATCGCCGCGCATCATCTCGAGCGTCTCGCGCGCCGCGAGACGGCCGAGATGCAGCGCCGCCTCGGCTGCGACGCACGCACGCTGCACATCGCGTGCGCGCTCGTGCGGCGGCTCGATCCGCGCCCCGGCAACCAGTACGGCAGCGCGGCCGGCAACTATGTCGTGCCCGACGTGATCGTGCGGCAGGTCCGCGGCGAATGGATCGTCACGATCAATCCGGCCGTGATGCCGCGCGCGCGCATTCATCGCCGCTATGCGGAACTGTTCGCGCAATCGAGCGGGTCCCATCAGTCGCCGCTCGGCCAGCAGTTGCAGGAGGCGCGCTGGCTGATCCGCAACGCGCAGAAGCGCTTCGACACGATCCAGCGCGTCGGCGAATGCATCGTCGCGCGTCAGCGCGACTTCTTCCGCTACGGCGAGATCGCACTGAAGCCGCTGGTGCTGCGCGACATCGCCGACGAGCTCGGCCTGCACGAATCGACGATCTCGCGCGCGACCGGCAACAAGTACATGGCGACGCCGCACGGCACGTTCGAGTTCAAGCACTTTTTCCCGCGCAAGCTCGAGGCGGCGGGCAAGGGCGCGTGCTCGGCGGCCGTCGCGAAGGTGCTGATCCGCGACATGATCGCGGCCGAGCGGGCGGCCGACCCGCTGTCCGACGTCACGCTCGCGCAGCGTCTCGCGGGGCGCGGGATCGTGCTTGCGCGCCGCACGGTCACGAAGTACCGGCAGGCGATGAAGATTCCGCCCGCGGATCTGCGGCGGCGCGCACCCGTTTGACGATGTGGCGGACGCGCGGCGGCGCGCGCCCGGCGACGATTCGCGAAAGCGAAAGGAGGCCCCCATGCCAGCGAAATCGCAAGCCCAGCAGCATGCCGCCGGCGCGGCTCTGTCCGCGAAGCGCGGCAGGATCAAGGTGAGCGAGCTGAAGCGCCCGTCGAAGTCGATGTACGAATCGATGAGCGAGAAGGAACTCGAGAAGCTCGCGGGAACCCCGACCAAAGGCAAGCCGCGACACAAGTCGAAATCGTGACGGCCGCGCGCCCGCCGTCCTCCACTCAGACCAGGAGGTGTTGATGCTCCGTTCCGCGCTCATTTTTTTCATCATCGCGATCGTCGCGGCGGCGTTCGGCTTCTCCGGCATCGCGGCGGGCGCGGCCGAGATCGCGAAGCTCCTGTTCTACGTGTTCGTCGTGATTTTTCTCGTGACGCTCGTGCTCGGCGTCGCCCGACGATGACGGCCGCGTCGGGCATACGTGCGATTGGGCGGCGGTGCGCCGCGTTGCCGACGGCCTGCGCCGAGCGCCGTGCGCGTCAGGGCTTGCGGCCGAATGCCTCGCGCAGCCGCTTCTTCGCGCGTTCGAGCGTTTCGCGCCGCGCTTCGGGCAGATTGCGGCCAGCGCGGTTCACATAGAAATTGAGCATCGACATCGCCGACTGGAACGGCGTGCCTTTGCGCCGCGTGCTGCTGAGCGCGGCGCGCTTCAGCGATTGCGCGATCGCTTCGGGGTCGTCCGACTTGAAGACATCCGCCTCGAGGTCGAGCGCGTTGCTGTGCTGCGTCACGTCGTTCGACCAGTAGCGGCCGGATTTTTGCTGCGCGATGCGGGCGTGCTTGCGGCCGGACGCCGGCGGACGGGGCGCGGTCTTGGGCGAGGCGGTCTTGCGGGTCGTCATCTCGCGCTCACAGCTTGATGCCGCCCGCTTCGGGCGCGTTCGACGAGCCGGGCTCGACGTCGCCGACGCCAAACCGCTCGGGCCGCCGGATCTCGACCGGCTGGCGCGTGCGCGACGCCTGCGGCGCATGGCGGTGCGCGGCGTGCGGATGGCCGTCGGCGTGCGGGCGGCGCGGCGGGCAGGCGCGGCACGCGGTGCGCATGCCGGCGGACACGTTGGGAAGCGGCCGTCGGCCGGCGGCGCGCGAGAACAGCGGGACGATCGCTTCGAGTATCGGCATTGCGGCTCCTGACGGGCGGCGAGGACGCGCGAGACTCGGCTTGCGCGCCGCGTGCTCGCCGCGGTGGCGTTCGGCCGGCCCCGGCGGCCGGCCTTGAATCGACAATCCAAGCAACGGACGTACCGGCGCGTACATGGCGTGTGCATCGCGACGGACGGCGGCGGCAGCGTCCATCGTCGCATATATGTTCCCGCGCGCGCGGGCAAATGAGCAGAGTCCGGCGCGGGCGCGCGGCGACGGTCAAAAGAAGGGATACGCTCGGCCGGACTGTCGGCGTTTGCGAAACGGCGAGACATCGGAACGCGCGACGTCTGTCGCGAATCATTTCGTTCTGGGAAACGATTGGGCGAATACGCTTTGAATGCTGAGAGCGGCGCGGCTAATGTGCACACATTGCGTGCATGAGCGCGTAGCGGGGTGACGGCGGCTGCGCGTGCGGATGGATGCCGGACCTCTTTCCTATCGGCGTAGTCGTCGAGCGCCGGCCGTCGGCGAATGTGGTTGCCCGACGTTTGCCGAACGAATGCGCCGATGCCAAGGTAAGCGACGCGTCATCGATCGACAGACCTGACCGTCAGCACGGCGTGGACGGAACGCTCCCCCCGTCCGCTCGCGCAGCAGATTCGATTCATGAATGGGTTCGGAGAACGGATCGAGCGAATGGTCCTCGGGTGCCGAGCTCGGCGTGCGTCAAGTGCGTTACGCGCGTCATGTGCGTCATGTGCGTCATGTGCGTCGCCCGCCTCGCGCGTTGTCGTCCGCACGCGCGTATGAACCGGAAGCGACGCGCTTCGCCGGCCACGGGCCCGCGCCGCATCGCTCCCCGCGCATCAAACCTTGAACGACGGCAAATCCCGCACGATCCGCGTGAGGATTTCATTCGCCGCGCGCGGCAACGCGCGTTCGTTATGCACGAGCACCTTGCCGCAAGGCGAGTTGAACAGCGGATTGCGCATCCGCCGCGCGACGATCTTGCCGCGTTCGAGATCTTCCTCGATCAGCAGACGCGTGAGGAACGCGACTCCGTTGCCCGAGCGCACGAAACGCCGCATCGCGGGCACCGAGTTCGTGACGAGCCGCGGCGCGAGCGGAATGTTCTCCGCGTGCGCGACGGTGTGCACGATCTGTCCGACGCCGTAGTACGGCGCGGGCATCAGCGCGAGCGGATAGCGGACCGCCTCGCGCAATTCGAGCGGCTCGCCGCGCATCGCGAGCGGATGATCGGGCGCGACCGCGAGAAACGTCGGATGCGCGACGCTCAGGCACTCGCGAATCTCGGGCGGCAGTGACGGATTGTACGTGAGGCCGATATGTGCACGTTTGCGTAATACGTCATCTACGACGCCGTCCGCGGTGCGCACGTTCAGTTCGACGGATACGTGCGGGTGGCGATGCAGAAATTCCGTGATGACGGAATCCATCAGGTCTTCGACATAACCGACCGTCAGTGCGATTTCGACGCGCCCGCGCAGTTCGCCGTGCAGCGATTCGTGGAATTGCTCTAATCCGATCCGGCACGCGTGCGTGTATTGGACGAGGAGGGCGGCTGCTTCGGTCGCGATCATGCCGTGCTGCCGGCGCTCGAACAGCGGCGCGCCGATCTCGTTCTCGAGCAGCTGCAACTGCCGGCTGACGACGGATGGCGCGGTGTTCAGCCGTTCAGCCGCCGCGCGGATCGATCCGTGTTCGAGAATCGCGTGAAAGTAACGCAGGCGGCTGAGATTGACCTGAAACGATTGATCCATACGCGTGTTGCCTTGCAAAGCAACGGCTGTACACCAAAGTTGCTGTCACTGGGATCATACAGTATGGAGATAATGAGCCACGACAAATGAGATGGGCGCAGGAGTACGCGCACTCAAATTCCAATACGGGCCCTATGAGAGAACAGAACGCTTCCGGAAACGCGCGCTCGCGAATCTATCGAAAGGTCGACATCCGCATCCTCGGGTTTCTCGCAGTCTGTTACATCACGGCCTATATCGATCGCATCAACATCAGTTTCGCGAAGCTCGCGATGCAATCGGACCTCGGATGGAACGAGGCCGTATACGGATTCGGCGCGGGAATCTTCTTTCTCGGCTACATGGCGTTCGAGGTGCCGAGCAACCTGTGGCTGACCCGTATCGGCGCGCGGCTCACGCTGAGCCGCATCATGGTGCTGTGGGGGCTGACGTCGGTCGCGATGATGTTCGCGACCGACATCACGACGTTCTACGTATTGCGTTTTCTGCTTGGCGTGTTCGAGGCGGGCTTCAGCCCCGGCATGCTGTTCTGTCTGACTCGCTGGTATCCGGAGGCGCGAATGGGACGCGCGATGGCGATGCTGCTGTGCGCGGGGCCCGTCGGCGCGTTGATCGGCGGACCGGTGTCGACGCTCATCATGACGCAGCTCTCGGGCGCGTACGGGCTGACCGGCTGGCAGTGGCTGTTCCTGCTCGAAGGATTGCCCGCGGTGCTGCTCGGCATCGTGCTGTTCTTCACGCTGTGCGAGCGGCCCGCCGACGCGAAGTGGCTGAGCGCCGGCGAGAAGGCGATCCTGCTGGGCGAACTCGGTTCGGCGCCGCGCGCGGCGAGCCGGCACACCGCGTTTCGCGAGGTGCTGAAAGATCCACGAATCTATGCGATGGCGTTCTCCTACTTCGCGATCATCTGCGGCCTGTACGCGGTCAGCTTCTGGCTGCCGACGCTGCTGCGCGGCGCCGGCGTGAAGAACCTGCTGCACATCGGCGCGCTCACCGCGCTGCCGTATCTGGCGGCGATCGTCGCGATGCAGGTGATCGGCCGCCGGTCCGACAAGCGCAGCGAGCGGCGCCTGCACAGCGCGATCGCGCTGCTCTTGAGCGCGGCGGCGCTGACGACGACGGTGGTCGCGGGCGACCGCTTCGTCGTCGCGATGGTCGCGCTCGTCGCGGCAACCGCGCTGATGTATTCGGCATACGCGGTGTTCTGGGCGATTCCCGCCGACTATCTGAAGGGCGACGTCGCCGCGGGCGGCATCGCGCTCATCAATTCGATCGGCCTGTTCGGCGGCTTCGTGAGCCCGACGATCATCGGCTGGATCAAGAACGAAACGGGCAGCCTGCAGGCCGGGCTGATGGTGATGGTCGCGCTGTTCGTCGCGGGCGCGATCGTGCTGCTCGTGAATCGCGTCGACGCGAAGAAATGGAGCGCCGCCGCATCATGAAGATCCTGGTCGCCGGATTCCGGCACGAGACGAACACGTTCGCTCCGAGCAAGGCGAGCTATGCGAGCTTCGCGGCGGACGGCGGGCGCTATCCGCTGTCGCGCGGCGCCGAGATCTGCAAGCTGAAGGGCATGAACCTGCCGATCGCCGGCTGCCTCGCGGCGCTCGACGACGCCGGCCATGTCGCGCTGCCCGCGATCTGGGCCGACGCGATGCCGTCGGGCCGTGTCGAATCGGTCGCGTTCGAGCGGATCGCGGGCGAGATCGTCGATGCGGCGAAGCGGTGCGGCGCCGACGGCATCTACGTCGATCTGCACGGCGCGATGGCGACCGAGCGCTACGACGACGGCGAAGGCGAGCTGCTGCGCCGGCTGCGCGGGGCGGCCGGCGCGCGCGTGCCGATCGTCGCTTCGCTCGACCTGCACGCGAACGTCACGCAGCAGATGCTCGACAGCGCGGACGGGCTCGTCACGTACCGCACGTATCCGCACGTCGACATGGCGGACACCGGGCGCCGCGCGGCCGCACTGCTCGATGCGCTGCTCGGCAAGCGCCATCGCCATGTCCGGATCGCGCGGCGCGTGCCGTTCCTGATTCCGGTCAACGCGATGTGCACGTCGCTCGAGCCGTCGAAGAGTCTGTTCCGGCTGCTCGGCCGGCTCGAGACGGGCAGCGTGCGGTCGCTGTCGTTCGCGCCGGGTTTTCCGGCGGCGGACTTCTCCGAATGCGGGCCGGCGATCTGGGGCTACGGCACGGATCCCGTCCAGCTGACGCGCGCGGTCGACGCGCTGTACGAGCACGTCATGTCGAGCGAGGCGGAGTGGTCGGTGCACTTCATGTCGGCGGACGACGCGGTGAAGGAGGCGATCCGGATCGCCCGCCGCGCGGACAAGCCGGTCGTGATCGCCGACACGCAGGACAACCCGGGCGCGGGCGGCGCCTCGAACACGACGGGGCTGCTGCGCGCGCTCGTCAGGCATCGCGCGCCGGATGCGGCGCTCGGGCTGTTCTTCGATCCGGCGGCCGCGTGCGCCGCGCATGCGGCGGGGCTCGGCGCGTCGGTCGAGCTCACGCTCGGCGTGGAGAGCGGGCTGCCGTTCACCGGGACGTTTCGCGTCGAGTCGCTGTCGAACGGCCGCTGCCATTGCCACGGTCCGATGCTGAAGGGCGCGACGTTCGAGCTCGGTCCGACCGCGTGCGTGCGGATCGACAACGTGCGCGTCGTCGTCACGTCGGCGCGCGTGCAGATGACCGACCGGAGTTTCTATCGGATCGCGGGCGTCGCGCCCGAAACGATGAAGATTCTGGTCAACAAGAGTTCCGTCCATTTTCGGGCGGATTTCGATGCGATCGCAGATTCGGTGCTGATCGCGAAAGCCGGCGGCTGGATGGCCGCCGACCCGGCCGATTTACGCTGGACGTCGCTGGCCGACGGGATGCGCGTGAGCCCTTGCGGCGCGCCGTTTTTCGGCTGCGGCGGGCGGCGCGCGCCGCACGCGGAAGGGATCGCGGGAGAGATATGGATATAGGACGAGTGCATTGATGCGAGCGGCCGCGCGAGGTGCGCCAACACCCGGCGCGGCCTGACCACGAAAGAATTTCAGCGAAGACCCCAACATGGCTGTCGGCATTGTACGGCAACGTCCATGCCTCGTCGCGCGCGCGCCGCTGCGGCGAAGTTGCGCGTTGCGTTCCCTGAAGCATGCGCCCGGGCGCGGTTCGCGTCCGGACGCGGCGTGCGCGCTCGCGCGGCGCACCGGCTGCGCGCATGCGGCCGTACAGCCGCCGCGCATGTCGTCCGCGCGCCGCCCGCCGCATGCACCGGTCAGTCCGCGGTCCTGCGTCGACGCCGCCGCGCCGGCTGGGCGCGCGCGTCGTTCGCCCGTTCTCTGCGCTTGCGCGCCCGGCGCCCGCCCGGTCGCATCGAATCGATTGTTACGACACGCACCGCGCCTGTCGTGCCCCATCTGCCGCCCGGTGGCCCGGTTGTCTGCGGCAGTGGCCTCGCGATCGGAACACGCTCCGATCGCGCTTTTTATTCCCGAGGCAGCGATTGCCGCAGCCGGCTCCGCCTTCGCATGCCGCAGTCGCGCCTTCCGTTTTCAGCGAAAAAACTCCGTTCCGCACATGGATGAGTCCGATGAACTCCTTAGATACCAACCATCTCCTTAGCCCGGCGCGTGCGCCGGCGAGACCGTTGAGCGACGCCGCCGAGCGCCGCTCGCTGAAGGCGTCCCCTCGCGTGCAGCGGGTGCTCGACGAGCTCGTCACGCGTATCGTCGACGGCGAATTCACGTCCGGCCTGCTGCCGCCGCAGGACGTGCTCGCGCGCCAGCTCGGCGTGCCGCGCTCGGTGATGCGCGAAGTCACGCGCATGCTGACCGCGCGGCGGATGCTGCACGCCCGGACGAAAGCGGGCACGCGTCTCACGCCGCGCTGCGAGTGGCGGCTCTTCGACGATCATGTGATGCAGTGGCGGATGCGGATCGCGGCGGACACGGACTTCCTGCTCGACGTCACCGCGATGTGCGACCTGATCGAACCGGAAGCGGCCGCGCAGGTGGCGATGCATTCGGACGACATGCAGCGGCGCGCGATCCGGGCCGCGCATGCGGCGCTGCGCGAGGCGGTCGAGCCCGACGCGCTGCGCCGCGCGCTCGAGCTGCTGCATGCGTCGATCGTCGAGGCGAGCCGCAATCAGTTCATCCGGCAGATGGGCGAGGTCGCGCGCGCGGGCGTGATGGCGATCGACCTGGACGCGGCGACGCTGAACGAGCGCAACGACACGATCCGCGACGCGGCGGCCAGGCTCGTCGCGGCGATCGACGGCCGCGACGCGAACGGCGCGCGCACGGCGATGGTCGCGCTGCGCGCGGCCGTCAGCGAGACGAGCCTCGACCCGGCCTGAGCAGGCCCGGCCGGGCGCCGTGACGCGCGCCGTCGCGCACGCGGCGCGCGTGCGCGCACGACGGCGGCGCGCTTACCGCGACGGCGTTTCCGCTTGCGCGAGCGCCGCCGGCTGACGGCGATATCGCACGAAGTACAGCACGCTCAGCGCGACGAGAAACGGCACGCCGAACACGAGCGTCATGTGGAACTCGGGCGTGAAGTACGTCGTCACCATGATCGCGAGCATCAGCGCCGCGCCGGCGAGCGTCGCGAACGGGAAGCCCGGCATCCGGAAGCCGGGCTGCGGCATCCCGAGCGCCGCGCGCTTGCGGCGGAAGAAGTAGTGCGTGACGAAGATCATCATCCACGTGAACATCGCGCCGAACATCGAGATCGCCATCATGATCGTGAACGACGCGTCCGGATAGACGATGCTCACGAGCGTCGCGATCGCGATGCCGAGCGTCGACAGCAGCAGCGCGTTGAGCGGCACGCCGCGCCCGTTCAGCCTGCCGAGACCGCGCGGCGCATGGCCCGCGCACGCGAGGCTGAACATCATCCGCGTCGTGATGTAGAGCTGGCTGTTCATCGCGGACAGCGCGGCGATCAGCACGACGAAATTGATGACGCCCGCCGCGCCCGGCAAATGAATCGCGATCATCACCTTGACGAACGGGCTCTCGTCGCGGCCGGCCGCGGTCCACGGGACGATCGCGAGCATCAGCGCGAGCGTGACGAGATAGAACAGCACGAGGCGGATCACCGTCGAGCGGAACGCGCGCGTGACCGCGCGCTCCGGGTCCTGCGCCTCGCCCGCGGCGACCGCGATCATCTCGATGCTCAGATAGCTGAAGATCGACACGATCACCGCGACCCACATTCCCCACATGCCTTTCGGGAAAAAGCCGCCGTGCCCGAAGTAGTGATGAAGGCCCGGCGCGCCCGCGCCGCCGCTCGCGGTCGCATTTGAGCCCGCACCCGCGACGAGCGACGGATCGACGAACACGACATAGCCGCCGATCGCGATGAACGCGACGATCGCCGCGATCTTCACGACCGAGAACCCGTATTCGACCGAGCCGAACACGTCGACGCTCCGCGCATTGACGAGCACGAGCACGGCCGAGAAGCCGGCGATCCAGATCCAGCCCGGCACCGCGGGAAGCCAGTACTTCATGTACAGCGCGATCGCGGTGACTTCGGTGCCGACTGCGAGCACGATGCACGCCCAATACGCGTAGCGCACGAGAAAGCCCGCCCACGGGCTCAGGTAATGCTCGGCGTGCGCGCCGAACGAGCCCGACGTCGGGTGCGCGACCGTCATCTCCGCAAGACAGCCCATCAGCAGCAGCGAAATCAGCGCGCCGATCGCATAGCTGATCAGCACGCTCGGCCCCGCGAAACTGATCGCGAAGCCGCTGCCGAGAAAGAGGCCCGTGCCGATCGCGCCGCCGATCGCGATCATCGACATCTGTCGCGCGCTCAGCGTGCGCCGCAGCCCGCCTTCGCGGGCCGCGATCGCGTGAAATTGTTCTTCCGAACTCATTGAATGCTCCTCCGATTCTCGTTATGGATCGCGGGCGCGTCGCGCGCCCGCCGGACCTGCGTGAACGATCGGAACCGTTCGTCAGAACATGTGCCGCAGCCCGACCGCGACGCCCGTCTGGTTGCCGCGGCCCGGCATCTCCGTGACGGCGTCGCCCGACACCTTGTTGTAGTCGACGGTCGCGTAGAGCTGCGTCGCCTTCGACAGTGCGTATTCCGCTTCGAGCACGCCCGCGTAGCGCTTGCCGCCGTTGCCGTCGACGCCGTTCACGTTGCGGATCGCATCGTAATAGAACGCGCCCGTGAGCGTGATCGCCGGATCGATCCGGTACGCGACGCCCGCGTAGCCGATCGCGTCGTAGCGCGGGTGATCGGCGAACGAGCCGTAGGCGAGAGCGCGGCCCGGATCGTTCAGGTAGTCGCGATCGATCGTGCCGGTCGCATCCTTGCCGCCGAGATAGCCGACGAACAGCGTCGCGGGCCCGGCGACGTAGCGGCCCGCCGCGCCCCACATCTGCTGTGCGCGGCCGTCGGCGTCGCGGGTCTGCTGATACACCGCGCCGACCGTCAGCGCGCCGTGCGTGTAGGCGGAGCGCACGCCCCAATAGGCGTTGCGGCTCATGCCGCCCGCGACGCCGCCGAAGCCGTAGCTTGCGCCGACCGCGAGGCCGCCGACCGAGTTCGCATAGCTGACGACGTTGCTCGCGTAGCCCTGCGTGAGAAAGTACGGCCACATGTTCGCCGTGTAGTTGCCGATCGTCAGCGGATCGAGATCGCCGAACAGATTGAAGCCTTCGGTCGTCTGGCGGCCGAGCTCGACCGTGCCGAAGCCGCCCGACAAGCCGACGTACGCATAGCGGCCGAACAGCCGCCCGCCGTCCGCTTGTCCCGACTGCGGCTCGAAGCCGTTCTCGAGACGGAAGATCGCCTTCAGGCCGTTGCCGAGATCCTCGGCGCCCTTCAGGCCCCAGCGGCTGTTCGTGATCGCGCCGTTCGCCATCTGCACGGCGCCGTCGTTCGCGGCGTTGGCGTGCGTCGTGTAGCGGATGCTCTGGTCGACGATGCCGTACAGCGTGACCGAGCTCTGCGCGAACGCAGGGCCCGACAGCGCGATGCCGATCGCGATCGGCCATGTCGATGCTCCAAACCTGTTCATCTTCGTTTCCTTGTCGAGGTGTCGTTGTGCCGGACGGCGGAAAGCCCTCGCCGCGCGGAACCTGCCGCGGCGAGGCGAGCGGGCCGCCGCCGTCCGTGTTGCGACACGCTTCGCGTGCGCCGCCGCCGGCGTCGTCGGCCGGCGGCGGTGCGTCGATCGAGTGACGGACTCGGGTCCGTTATTGGCGTGAACCGGCCCTAGCCTGCGGCGCGGCTCGCCGGCTGCCCGAGCGCGACGTACGCGACGAGCTCGATGCGCATGTCCGGATGCGCGAAGCCCTGCACGGCGACGCAAGCGCGGTTCGGATACGGCGCGTCGAAGCAATCGCGGTAGACGGTGTCGATGACAGGGATGTCGCGTGCGTCGGCGACGTACAGCAGCACCTGAACGATGTCCTGCATCCGCGCATCGGCGGCGCGCACGGCCGATGCGAGGTTCGACAGCGTGAGACGCGCCTGCTGCGCGATGTCGCCGCCGACGATCGCGCCCGCCGCATCGACGGGACCGTGCGCGGTGAACATCAGGCCGTGTGCATGCGTGGCCCACGAGAACGGCTGCGCGGGTTCGGGCAGATCGACGGGGATCAGTTCGGGCATGGGGAAACTCTTTTGGATATCTGATTGTCGGGGAGGGGCCGGGAGCGTCGCGGCGCTTGCGCGCCGGGGTTCACGCCGCCGGCTTCAGTCGGTTCCGGCTTCGGCTTCGGTTCTTGTTTCGGTTTCGGTGCCGCGCGAAATGCGTCACGCTTCACGTCACACGTCACGTCACGTCACGCTGCGGCGCGCATCCGGCGCGCCTTCAGCACCGCGGCGATCGCGTTCGCGACGTAGTCGACGTTCGCGTCGCTCAGGCCCGCGACGCACGCGCGGCCGGAGCGCAGCAGGTACACGCCGTTGTCTTCGCGCAGCGCGTCGACTTCGGCGGGTGCGAGGCCGGTATAGCTGAACATCCCGCGCTGCTCGACCAGGTAGCCGAACGACGTGCCGGGCAGCCGCGCCGCGAGCCGCTCGGCGAGCGCCGAGCGCATCCGCTTGATGCGCTCGCGCATCGCGGTGACGTCGCGATCCCACTGCTGCGCGAGCGCCGCGTCGTTCAGCACGGTCGAGATCAGCCGCGCGCCATAGAGCGGCGGGCTCGAATAGATGCGGCGCACGCCCGCCTGAATCTGGCTCAGCACCTGCGCCGCTTCGCTTTCGTTCGCGCACGCGATCGACAGCCCGCCGCAGCGCTCGCCGTACAGCGAGAAGTTCTTCGAGAACGAGTTGCTGACGACGACGGGCAGCCCCGCGTCGGTCATCGCGCGGATCGGCGATGCGTCGTCGTCGAGGCCGTCGCCGAAGCCTTGATACGCGATGTCGAGAAACGGAATCAGCCCGCGCCGGCTGCACAGCGCGACGATTTCGCGCCACTGCTCGCGCGACAGGTCGATGCCGGTCGGGTTGTGGCAGCACGGCTGCAGCAGCACGATCGCGCGCGCGGGCAGCGTGTCGAGCGTCGCCATCATCGCGTCGAAGCGGATGCCGTTCGTCGCCGCGTCGTAATACGGATACGTGTGCACGTCGAGGCCCGCCGCGGCGAACAGCACGCGGTGGTTGTCCCAGGTCGGATCGCCGATCCAGATCGCGCTGTCGGGGAAATAGCGCTTCAGGAGGTCCGCGCCGAGACGCAGCGCGCCGGAGCCGCCGACCGTCTGCACCGTCGCGATCCGCTTGTCGCGCAGCGCGGCGCTGTCGGCGCCGAACACGAGCGATTGCAGCGCGCGCCGGTAGTCGGCCAAGCCCTCCATCGGCAGATACGTGTGCGCGCCGTGCCGCTCGCTCAGCCGCGCCGCCGCCGCGCGCACGCTGTCCAGCACCGGCACGGCGCCGCTTTCGTCGTAATAAAGGCCGATGCTCAGGTTGACCTTGCGCGGCTCGGGATCGCGCTGGAATGCCTGGAACAGCGACAGGATCGGATCGCCGGGATATGCGTGAATGTGTTCGAACATGATGGAGGCTGTCTGCGGGATGACGGGAACAGCGGCGGGGCCGCCGCGCGCCGCATCGCCCGAAGGCCGCGCCGCGCGCCGCGCGCGGCCTTCCGGGCCGCCGCCGCTGCACGATTCATGGGGCGCATGTTATCGGCGAAAAAATGAAATGTGCTTCTGATATCGTGCTTGGATACGATTCGTCGTGATAGAGTCTGCGAATCGAAATCGATTTTTTGCGGGATTCTGCGAAATGAGCCTGGACCGTACCGATATGCGCATCCTTCGCGAGCTGGAGCGCGACGGCCGCATCAGCAATCAGGACCTCGCGACGTCGGTCGCGCTGTCGCCGTCCGCGTGCCTGCGGCGCGTGAAGCTGATGGAAGAGCAGGGCGTGATCGAAGGCTATCGGTGCGTGATCGCGCCGAAGCGCATCGGCGTCGAATTCGAGGCGCTCGTGCACGTGGCGATGCGTCCCGACATCGACGACTGGCACGACTCGTTCGTCGCCGCGATCCAGTCGTGGCCGGAGGTCGTCGCCGCGCAGGTGGTTACGGGCGAATCGAACTACGTGCTGACCGTGCGCGCCCGCAGCCTCGATCACTTTTCCGATTTCGTGATGAACCGGCTGCATCGCGCACGCGGCGTGATGTCGACGAATTCGAGCATCGTGCTCGCGACGCTCAAGCGCGACGGCTCGGTGCTGGATCTCGCGAGCAAGCCGGCATAGGCGGAAGCGCGGCGGGGCGGCGCGCGGGCGGGGCGCCGTCCGCTTCTCTATTCCCGATACAGGTAGTGAACGCCGTCGGGCGCGCGGCGAACGCGCCGTCGCCTAGCGCGGCGGGCGGCCCGCCGTCCACGCCCCAACCGCCGCGCGGCCTTGGACTGCTTGTTGCCGGCGCGGCGGGTTGACCGCCCGGACGGCGCGAGCGGCACGGCGAAGCCGCCCGGCGCCTCCGCGAGCGCGCCGCTCAACCTCCCGCCATCGTCGGCAGCAGCGTCCGATAGATATGAATGAACGCGGGCCCGAGCAGCACCGTCAGCAGCGCTGGAAAGATGCAGAAGATCAGCGGAAACAGCAGCTTCAGCGCGATCTTCGCCGCGCGCTCCTCCGCGCGCATCCGCCGCTGCGTGCGCAGCGTGTCCGACAGCACGCGCAGCGACGCGCCGATGCTCGTTCCGAAGCGGTCCGCCTGGATCAGCATCGCGCTGAACGCGTCGACGTCTTCGGCGCCCGTGCGCAGCGCGAGGTTGCGCAGCGCGGTCTCCTTCGAGAAGCCGGAGCGCATCTCGAGCAGCATCAGCCCGAGCTCGTCCGCGACGATGGGGCTGCGCAGCCGTAGCTCGTCGGCGACCTTCGTCAACGCCGCGTCGAGCCCGAGTCCTGCTTCGACGCAAACGGTCAGCAGGTCGAGCGCGTCCGGAAAATCCTCGACGATGACGCGCTGCCTCGACGCGATGCGGCGCGACAGCACGGCGTTCGGCAGATAGAAGCCGAACGCGCCGATCAGCACGAGCATCGACGACAGCATGTACGGGCTGTCCGCGAGCACGGTGTCGATCAGAAACGGCATCGCGGCCGCGGGCAGCGCGAGCGCGAGCACGGTCTTCGCGGCGAAGTACAGGTGCGCGGCGGCCGGCGAGCGCCATCCGGCGTTGATGAGGCGCAGCCGCAGCGGCGAATTCTCCCAGCCGGCCTTCGGCAGCGACAGCTTCGAGATCGGCGCCGAGATTTCGGCGAGCTTCTCGATCCACACGGCCTGCGGCGCCGCGCCGTCGCCCGCCGCGGCCGCCGCGCCGCCGCCGATCTGTTCGAGACGCCGCGCGAAGTCGCGCGGCGCGAACGCGAGCCACGCGGCCATCACGCCCACGACGACGATCGCGAACAGGCCGAATAGCAGCAGGAGTTGCGTGACGTTGAAGTTTTCCATGACAGTCCCCGAATGTCGTTCAACGAATGATGGCCGGATGCGTCGTGCGCGGCTTCACACGCGAATCCGGATGATGTACCGCATCCACACGATGCCGAATGCCATCGCCCCGATCGTGACCCCGACGAGCAGGACGCCGGCCGGGTCCTGCCAGAGCACCGCGATGAAGTCGGGATTCATGATCGCGAGGAGCGCCGCGGTGCCGAACGGCAGCAGCGTCAGGATCAGCGCGGACAGCTTGCCTTCCGCCGACAGCACGCGGACCTTGTCGAACAGCTTGAAGCGCTCGCGAATCAGGAGCGCGATGCCGTCGAGCAGCTCGGCGAGGTTGCCGCCCGTCTCGCGCTGGATCAGCACCGCGATCACGAAGTAGCGCAGGTCGGGCACCGGCACGCGCGTCGCGAGATTCAGCAGCGCTTCCTGCAGCGGCACGCCGTAGTTGATCTCGTCGAACGTGATCCGGAATTCGCCGCCCATCGGCTCCGCGAACTCCCCGCCCACCATCGAGATCGCGCTCGAGAACGCGTGGCCCGCGCGCAGCGCGCGCGCGATCATGTCGCACGCGTCCGGCAACTGCCGTTCGAGCTTGCGCAGGCGGCGCGTCCGGCAGCGCAGCACGAACATCGTCGGCAGGCACACGACCGCGACCGCAACCGCGCCCGCGATCCATAGCGGCAGCGGCGCGAAGCTGAGCGCGACGAATGTGATGAACGGTATCGCAAGCGAGATCCACGCGAGCTTCACGACTGACCACGTGAGGCCCGATTGCTCGATCATCAGGTCGAGCGTCCGCACGCGGGGCAGGCGCATCAGCAGGCGGTCGAACGGCTTCGCGTCGTTGAGCATCCGCTCCTTGAGGATCGACAGCCGCTCCTTCTGCACCTGGCCGCCCGCCGACATCGCGCGGATGCGCGCCTCGATGCGCCGCGCGGCCGGGCCGTGGTGGGCGTTCCACCATTGATAGACGCCTTCGAACGCCAGCACCACGGCGACGAACAGCAGGAGAATGAAACCGTAGAAAATCGGGTCCATGACGGGCTCCTTCATTCAGCGCGGGCTTACGCCACGTCGAAGCGGCGTGCGGGGTCGTACATCGCGTCCGGCAACTGGATGCCGAACGCGCTCAGACGCTCGGCGAACTTCGGCCGCACGCCCGTCGCGGTGAAGTGGCCGAGCACGTTGCCGTTCGCGTCGAGACCGGTGCGCTTGAACGTGAAGATCTCCTGCATGTTGATGATCTCGCCCTCCATGCCGGTCAGTTCCTGGATGCTGACGATCTTGCGCTTGCCGTCCGTGAGGCGCGCGGTCTGCACGACGACCGACAGCGCGGAGCTGATCTGCTGGCGCATCGTCTTCGGCGGCAGCGAAAGGCCCGAGACGCCGATCATGTTTTCGAGCCGGGTCAGCGCGTCGCGCGGCGTGTTCGCGTGGATCGTCGCGAGCGAGCCTTCGTGGCCGGTATTCATCGCGTTCAGCATGTCGAGCGCTTCGGCGCCGCGCACTTCGCCGAGGATGATGCGGTCGGGCCGCATCCGCAGCGCGTTGCGCACGAGCGTGCGCTGCGTGATCTCGCCTTTGCCTTCGATGTTCGGCGGCCGCGTTTCGAGCCGCAGCACGTGATGCTGCTGCAATTGCAGCTCTGCCGCGTCTTCGATCGTCACAATCCGTTCGTCATCGGGAATGAAGCCGGACAGGATGTTGAGGAGCGTCGTCTTGCCGCTGCCGGTGCCGCCCGACACGAGCACGTTGACCTTCGCGTGCGCGAGCGCTTCGAGCAGTTGCGCCATCGGCGGCGTCAGCGTCTGGTAGTTGACGAGATCGTCCATCTTCAGCGGATTGACGGCGAAGCGACGAATCGACATCAACGGGCCGTCGATCGCGGACGGCGGGATGATCGCGTTCACGCGCGAGCCGTCGGGCAGGCGCGCGTCGACCATCGGGCTCGATTCGTCGATCCGCCGGCCGACGCGCGACACGATCTTCTCGATCACCTTCATCAGGTGCGCGTCGTCGTAGAACGTGACATCGGTCAGCTCGAGCCGGCCATGCCGCTCGACATAGACGGCGCTCGCCGTGTTGACGAGGATGTCCGACACGGTCGGATCGCGCAGCAGCGATTCGAGCGGACCGAATCCGAACATTTCGTCGTAGACGTCGATCGTGAGCTGGCGCCGCTCGAGATCGTTGGCGAGCAGCTTCTCGTCGTCGAGAATGCGCGCGATCAGCGTGGCGATCTCGTTGCGCACCTGCTCGGCGGGCATCCGCGACAGGCGCTCGAGCTCGACGCGCTCGAGCACGGTGCCATGAATCTGGCGGCGCAGCTTCTGATACGCTTCGCGCGCCATCGCGGTCGCCGCGCCGATGGCGTCGCTTCGGGACATGAACGGTGGTGCGCGCCGCACGGACATCTGGTCTCGCAATGACATGATGATCTCCTCGAACGGTGTTACATCGATTTGAGTTTGGGCGTCGCGCTACGGCTGAAGAGCCGTGCGATCAGCGGTGTGTCGCGCGTGCTGTCGCGGCGCGGGCGCTGCCCGCCGTCGACGAGCCGCTTCGCGAACGCCTGCAGGCTGCGCGCGACGCCGCTGTTGCGCGCGAGCCGGGAGAGCGGAACGCCCTGGTCGACCGCCTCGCCGACCGTGGCGGGATCGTCGGGAATCACGTGCGCCGCGCGCACGCCGAGCACTTCCTCGAGCGCCGCGCGCGCGCGGTCGGATGCGCGCGTCTGCCGGTTCAGCACGAGCTGCATGCGCTCGAGCGGGCAGCTGAGCGACACGAGCAGCTCCTGCAGGCGCCGGGCCGCGCGCACGTGCGGCATGCTCGGCTGCAGCACGACTTCGATGTGGTCGCTGCGGTCGAGCGCGACCATCGACACCGCGTTCAGGCTCACGCCGAGATCGAAGATCACGAAGTCGTAGCGCGGCGCGGCGACGCCGAGGATCCATTCGAGCGCGTCCTCGCGGAGGTCGGCGGCCTTGAGCGGATCGCCCGCGCCCGCGAGCACGTGGAACGTATCGGTCACGCGCACGACGCTCGCGTCGAGAAACGCGCCGTCCATTCTTTCGAGCTGCCCGCAGAGCTGTGCGATGGTCGACGGCGGTGTCTGGTCGCTGACGAGGAACGCGGCGTCGGCGAACTGCTGGTTCAGGTCGATCAGCAGCGTGCGGCGCTGCCCGCCTTCGGCGATCTCGTACGCGACGTTGCCCGCGATGAAGCTCGTGCCCGCGCCGCCCTTGCACGACATGAACGACACGATCCGCGTGTCGGGCGTATCGCGCTGCGTGCACTGCGCGGCCGCGCGCTTCAGCGCATCGTCGAGCGCGTGCGGTTCGACCGGCCAGGGCAGCACGTCGCGCACGCCGGCGCGCATCGCGTCGAGCAGCGTCTGCGACGACGCGTCGGTCGTCACGAGCATGCACGTCAGGCCCGGATGCAGGCGGCTCAGCCGCTCGATCGCGGCGAGCTCGGCGGTGTCGAGCGCGAGGCCGTCGATCATCAGGATGTCGAACGCATCGAGGCCGTCCGTGCGCTGCACGATCTGCGCGGCGCGGCCGATCGTGCGCGTGACGCGATAGCGGCCGGCGTCGCCGACGAGCCGCGCGAGATGCGCGAGCCGTGATGCGTCTTCGGAAGCGACGAGGATGTTGATCATGGTCGTTGACCTCGTGTGGGGTTCATTGGCAAACCGAGCCGCCCGACGACGTCGTGAGACTTTCGCGGGGCAGCGTGGTGACGAAGGAGGGCATCGCGAGCGTGAGCGGCACGAACGGAATCAGCGTCTTGACCGTCACGTTCTTGACCGACACGGTGACGAACGTGCAGGTGCTGCGCGCCGTCGCCGCGTCGGAATCGCAGCCGGCGGGCGAGTAAGACAGGCTCACGTTCGCATTGCCGATGAGCGGCATGAACTGGCCGATGCGGGTCTTCACGACGGACGCATCGGCGTCGCAGACGGCCGCCGTGCGCGCGCCGAGCCGGACGGCCTCGCTCGCGGTGTTCCAGTAGAACAGCACGCGGCCGAACTCGCAGATGCCGATCAGTATCGTGCAGAGGATCGCGGCGACGAGCGCGAACTCGACAGCCGTCGCGCCGCGCTGCATACGGCGCCGGATCAGGGAGAAGGGGCGCGCGTTCATGACACTTGCCTCATCACGGTGACGATGTTGCCGAAGGTCAAGGTCGGCAGGCCCGGAAACGCCGGGATCGGCTGGTACTGATAGCCCTTGATCTTGACCTCGACGAGATTGATGCTGCCCGCGAGATTCGCCGGATCGGGCGAGCCGTTGTTCGTGTCGTAGGTCGGCACGTTCGCGAACTGCGCCGGATCGGACGCGTCGCCGCAGTTCGTCGTGTGCGACGCATCGCAGACGATGACCATCGACGTCGTCAGGCCCGGCGCGAGCTCGCTGCCGGTCGAGCCGCAGGTCGTGCTGCCGTAGACGGCGAGACACTGCGCCTGCGCGACCGGATACGCGGGGTCGGTCGACAGGTACGTCGACAGATAGCGCGTCGCGTCACGTGTCGCTTTCGTCAACGCCTCGTACTGGTAGATCGCGCGGCCGAATTCCGCGACGCCGGTCACGAGCAGCACGAGCGGAATCATCACGATCGCGAATTCGACCGCGACGGCGCCGCGCATCCGCGCAGGACGGGGGCGGGATGAGAGTCGGTTCATGATCGTCTCCGGGTTATTGGAGCAGGACGGGCACTTGCGGGCCGACCGAACTGCCGTTGCCGGGCGTGCCTTGCGTCGCGCACGGGCTGCCGGCAGTCGTCGACGAGCCGCGGTATTCGAGATGCACGGGTGTTGCGCTGCCGCCGGAACCCATCGGATCGAGCATCAGCACGCAGTCCCACGACAGCACGGGCGCGCTGTGGCCGCTCAGCAGCACCGAGCAGTCGACTTCGGGCGCGAGCGCGAGCCGCCGGTCGGCGCCCGCCTGGTAGTAGCTCGCGCTGTACGAGCCGCCCGTGGTGATGCCGGTGATCAGATCGCCCTGATAGCTCGTGAACGTCGAGCGCTTGCTGACGAAGTCCGAATACGCGTTGCTCTGCGCGGGCCACGTGGTCGCGTCGTACGCGTAGCCGGTGAAGTCGGGCGTGCCGAACGACGGATTCTTGTAAGGATTCGCGTAGATGCCGAAGCGAGTGTTGTATGCGTTCGTCGTCGCGGCCTTGTTGCCCGGCGTGCCGATCTGCGAGCCGGCCGCGGGCAGTGCGCAGTAGTTGCCCGTCAGCTCGTTCGCGATCGCCGACGCGCTGTTCGAGCCGTCGAGCGCCGACCAGCCGAAATTGCCCGAGCCGAACGACGGCGGCGAGCCTGTCTTCGCGGACAGCCAGTCGCCGACGTTGTACGTCGCGCCCGCGACGGGCGGGCTCGTCTGCGTGCCGGCCTTGCAGATGAACACCGGGATCGCGCAGGTCGTCTGCGCGGCGCCGATCGTCGCGACGGCGGTCGCGGATACCGACGCATTCGCGACGGTCACGCCCGGCACCATGTTGAGCGTCTGGATGAACCAGTTGACGATGCCCGTTCGCGACGTCGTGCACTTCACGTACTTGATCGACGAGGGCGAGGCGATCGCGCTCTTCGGTTGAAACGGATTGCTGAGCGAATCGGTGAACGTGACGTTCGAGTTCGTCTGCATCTGAACCGGAAATTGCTCGAACAGCGCGTAGTTGAGGTGGCCGGCGGTGATGCCGGCCGCCTCGGACACGGACAAGTTGATCGTGGCGCCCGTCAGGTCGCGCGCCGCGGCGAGCGCGCATGCGTCGGCGCTGTTCTGCAACTCGCTGCGCGTCACGTAGAGCTTGCCGAGATCCAGCGCGAGGCCGACGAAGCCGATCAGCACCGCGAGCATCAGCGCGACGAGAATCGATACGACGCCGCGCTGCCGGCGCCGCCCGCCGTGAAGGGCGGCGCCTGACGAAGAAGTGACGCGAGACATGACGGTCTCCCTGAGCGCGTGGTGGTTATTGACCGCCCGTCTTGCCGCCGCCGACGCCGATCACGAAAGCGTTCGGCGTGGGCTCGATCTGCTGGAACGACTTGTCGTAGTTCTCGAGCGCAGCGGCGGCCGACTTGCCGTCGATGCCGGTCGCCGACTTCGTGTGCTCGGCGGCGTGCGGATCGATGATCTGGGCCTGCATCACGGCGCGGACCGAATCGCCGAAGCGGCTGTCCCAGACGGGCGTGCTGTTCATGCAGCCGCCGAGCGAGGCGGCGAGCGACGCGGCGAGCACGAGGCGGCGCGTCAGCGTGAAGTAATCGAGGTTCATGTGCGTCCCCTTGCGGAAGTTCAGTGGTCGACGGGCTGCGCGATCGCGCCAGCGTTGGCGAGCTGTTGCGACGGCTGTGCGGCGCCTTGGCGCAGCGCGGTCGCGCCGGCGGGAGCCGGCGCCGCGAGTGCGGCGGGCGTGGGCGATGCGGTGGCGGCCGCCGGTGCGGCGGGCAAGGCCGGCGCGGCGCCCGGCACGGCGGCGCGCGCGCCTTGCCGCAGCGCGATCGCGGACGCGGACGCGGACGGCAACGCGGGCGGCGGCGCTTGCACGGTGGCCGACGGACGCGCAGGCGCAGGCGCGGACGTCTGCGCGGCATCCGGCGCGATGTTCGCCGGTGCGGCGGCGGTCGGCGCGGCGTTCACGGGCGCAGCATTCGCGGGCGCAGCATTCGCGGGCGCAGCGGCAGCGGCGGGCGCGGTGCGCGTCGGCGCGGCGGCCGTCGGGGCGGCATTGACGGGCGCAGCGCTCATCGGCGTGGCGTTCGCGGGAACGGCGGCGCCGGCAGGTGCGGCGTTCTCGGGTGCGGCTTCGCGCTTGCGCATCGCGCCACGGCCTTCCATGTCGCCCGTCGCATAGACGTCGATTTCATTGGGCTTCGTGAAGCTGTCGGTCGGCAGCGGCACGTCAGCGGTTTCGAGCGGCTTCACCAGATGCGGCGTGATGACGAACACGAGCTCGGTGCGATCCTGCTGGAACGACGTGCTGCGCAACAGCGCGCCGAGCACGGGCAGCTCGCCGATGCCGGGCAGCGCCTTCAGCGAGCCTTGCATGTTGTCCTTGATGAGGCCGCCGATCGCGAACGTCTCGCCGTCGCCCATCTGCACCGTCGTCGATGCGCGCCGCGTCGTGATGAGCGGCAGGATCGACACGCCGCTCACGTTCGTCGCGGACAGCGTGACGCCCGTCGGCGACAGCTCGGACACTTCAGGCGCGACCTTCAGGCTGATCCGGCCGTTCGACAGCACGGTCGGCGTGAACTTCAGCCCGACGCCGAATTCCTCTTCCTGCAGCGTGATCGTCGTCGTGCCGGTGCCGCTGCTCTGCGGAACCGGGATGAAGATCTTGCCGCCCGCGAGGAACGTCGCTTCCTGGCCGCTGATCGTCACGAGCTGCGGCTCGGCGAGGATCTTCACCGGCTGGTCGGTGTTCTGCGCGTCGAGCGCCGCCTTGAACGGCAGCCTGTTCGACTTGCTCGCCGCGATGCCGTTGCCGACGCCCGCGAGCAGGTTCGTCACGAGCGCGCCCGTCCACGAGCCGAATCCGCCCTGGATGTTGACGGCCGACCCCATCTGGTTGATCAGCGTCTTCGACACCTCGGCGACCTTCACCTCGAGCATCACCTGCTGCGGCGACGTGACGGTCAGCATGTTGAGCACGCCCCCGCGCGGGCCGCCCGGGCCCGCGCCGGCCCCCCCGCCGACGTTCGTGCGGTCGCTGTACGCCTTCGCGATCGCGACCGCCTGCTGCGAGGCCTGCGCGCTCGACACGTTGCCCGCGAGGACGATCGTGTCGGCGGCGGTCGACACGCGGATGTCGCGCTCGGCGGGCATCAGCTGGCGCAGCGACGCCTGCAGGCCGCCCGCGTCCGCGCCGACCGCGACGTCGATGATCTGGCACGCGCCGCTCCTGCCCTGAACGATCATGTTGGTCGTGCCGACCGACAGACCGACGAGATAGAGCGTGCGCGGCGACACCATCGTCGCCTGCGCGACGGCGGGATTGCCGATCGTGCGGTTGCGCACCGGCTCGTCGAGCGGCACGAGCAGCGACTTGCCGAGCGGCACGCTGACGCTCGTCGCCTCGCGCATCTCGCCGACGCAGTTCGGACCGCGCAGCGGCGCCGCGGCTTCGGCTGCCGCGGCGGCGCCGGCGACCGGAGCGGGCGCCATGCTGATCATCATCTGCATCGGTCCGCGGCCGATCGCCATCGGCGCCGCTGCGATGCCCTTCGTGATTGCGGCATTTTCGACGGCATCCTGCGCGGACGCGGCGAAGACGGTGAGGAGCCCGGCGCAGCACGCGGCGGTGAGCGCCGCGCCGCGCACGACGCGCGAGCGCGTCGGCGTCGGCCGGGAAAGTTGCGGTTTGGTGTCCATTTCGTGTGGTCCCCCAGTGCCCGGCGCAGTGCGCCGGGTTTGACTATCGAAAGCTGCCGAAACGCAAACGGGCAGCGGAAACGCCAGGCATCGTCAGTGCTTTGCCGCTTATGTCAGAAACATTCGACGCTGCCCGTCACGCCGGACAACACGCCGACGCAGTCGCGGCCGGCCGCGCCATGTGCATGCGCGACGACGACGCGCGTGCGCACGGGGCGCGGTTGCGCGGCGTGCACCGCGACGGGCGCTGGCACGGCCGCCGGCTGGCCGAGCAGCGTGTTCTTCGTCGCGCCGCCGGTATTCAGCGCGTCCTTGTCGACCTGGTTGCGCAGCACGAGCGACAGCGTGCCGACGCTGCGCGCGAGGTCGAGTTTTTCCGCCTGGTCGGGCGAGACTTCGAGCGTGACCGCGTTGACGACCTTCGGCGCCGTGTCGTCGCGGCTCACTTGCTGCGCGACGGCGAGCACGAGGATCTTCTCGAGCACGATCTTCGAGATGCTCTGCTGCGGATCGGCCTTCGACTGTTCCTGCGTGTTGACGATCACATCGACGTAGTTGCCCGGCAGCGCGAAGCCCGCGACGCCGACGACGTCGTTCACGCGCACGGTGATCGCGCGGTGTCCCGGGGCGATCACGGCGGACAGGCCGCCCTTCGTGCCGACGGGCGCGAGCTTCGAGCCGAGCACGGGCTCGCCGCGCGCGAGGCTCGTGCGCACGACGCGGCCCTCGAGTGACTTGACGTCGGTGAACGCGCCGGGCGGCACGCTGGCCGTCGGCCAGTTGATGATGCGGAGCTGGTTCGGGCCGAGCGGCTCGCCGAGGTTCACGTCGATCGCGGCCACCGCGACCGGCGTGACGGCGCTGCTCGATGTCTGCACGAGCCATCGCGATGCGAAGGCGACGGCGGCCAGCCCCGCCAGGATGGCGATGGCGAGCATCGTGAATGCGCGACTGTTTTTCATGGCGGTACTCCTCATTAGTCGTATCAAGAGCCAATGGACCGGACGGTTACCAATCGCGATCCGCATCCGGCGGGGTGAAGGGCGGTTCATCGGGCACCGAACCGAAGAAACTGCGCCACGCCTCGTGCAGCGCCTGCGGCGTGACCGTGGGCGCATCGCCGCGATAGCGGACGGATGCCGAGACGAGCCGCAGCAGATCGCCCGGATAGCACGCGAGAAACGGTATCTGCGCGGGCGTGTGCAGGCGTTGCAGCAGGTAGTCGAACGTCGACGCGTCCGACGTCAGCGCGAGCGCGGCGCAGTTCGCGTCGTACACGGCGCGGTAGCGGTCGACGGGCAGCGGCCCGACATGCAGCTTCGAGCCGAGCCGCCGCAGGAACGCGTCGTCGTTGAACTGCGTGGGCGTGAGGTTGCTCGAGAACACCGGCCACACGTCGAACGGCATTTCGAGCCGCACGCCGCTCGCGAACGTCAGCTGATCGACGTTGCGGTCGAGCGGCAGCAGCCAGCGGTTCAGCAGATCGCGCGGCGCGATGCGCTGGCGGCCGAGGTCGTCGACGATGTAGAGACCCATGTTCGCCTTCACGTGCGGCGGGGCCTGGTAATAGCCCGTCGCGCCGTCGCGGCGCAGGTCGAGTTCGTCGAGCGTCAGCTCGCCGCCCGACAGCACGATGGGCCGGCGGCACAGACGCCAGCGGCGGTCGCCGCTCGCGCCGTCGGCCGCGCGCGGCGCATCGACGTGCACGAGCGAATCGTGGATCTTGATGATCTCGCCCGATGCGTAGATCGCATGCGGAATCGGCACGTTGCCGCGCAGCAGCGCGCCGAGGCGCTCGGCGAGATAGGTCTTGCCGCCGCCCGCGGGGCCGTGGAGCAGCAGCGGCCGGCCTGCGTTCATCGACGCGGCGGCCGCGTCGAGCATCGCCGGCTCGATGATGACGCCG
Organism: Burkholderia sp. ABCPW 14; assembly: GCF_001523835.1. Classification (NCBI taxonomy): domain Bacteria; kingdom Pseudomonadati; phylum Pseudomonadota; class Betaproteobacteria; order Burkholderiales; family Burkholderiaceae; genus Burkholderia; species Burkholderia sp. ABCPW 14. The sequence continues at coordinate 97,280 of NZ_LOVS01000087.1, forward strand.
TCGAACGCCGCGTGCGCGTCGGCGCGCGCGATCGTCAAGTGGCGCATCGAGTGGGCGGCGACGGTCGCGACATACGCTCCGTGCGTGACGGGTGCGGGGCCGCAGTAAGTGTTGCGCGCTTTCTCCTCGCGCGCGAGTGCGCGGCCGAGGTCGGTCAGGCGCAGCGTCAGGTCGATGTCGGACAGGCCGCGATGCGTGACTTCGATCAGACGCTCGCACGCGAGGAACGTCAGCACTTCATCGAGCACGACGGGCGGCAGGCAGTGACGCTCGACGATCTCGGTCAGGCTCGAACGCCCGTGCACGAGCATCGATTTCAGCAGCAGCGCCGCGACGAAGGCTTCGTCCAGGCCGGTTTCCGCGAGCGAGCGCGGTGCCGCCGGCAGACGCGTGGCCTGCTTCGTGCGGTACGCGCGCAGCGCCGGCGGCTCCGGCAGATGGGCGATCTGCGCATCGTGTCGCGGTTCTGCTTGATCCAGGTTCATGGTCGCTCCAATCGTTGGGTAAGGGGCCGGCATGCGCCGCGTCAGGTCGCCGCCGTGAACAGCACGCCGAGCGTGCCGATGGCGATCGCGACGCCGTACGGCAGCGTCCCGACCGAGTCGATCTCGGGTGCGGCGCGCGCTGCCGACGGATCGCGCAGCAGCGCCGCGCTCACGAACAGGTGACGCAGGTTCGCGAGCAGCTTGCGGAATTGGCCGCGCTTGAGCGCGACCGCGAGCGCCCACGCGCCGCCGACGACGAACGTCGCGAGCACGATGCGCAGCGCGAGCGACGGTCCGACCCACGCGCCGATCGCGAGCATCAGCTTCACGTCGCCCGCGGCGATGCCGCGCAACAGATAGAAAGGCAGCAGCAGGCCGGCGCCCGTTGCCGCTCCGGCGAGCCAGGCGGCGAAGCCGGTGTGCGGGCCGGGCAGCCCGCATTGCGCGACGAGCGCGCCCGCGAGGCCGAGCGCGATCAGTCGGTTGGGAATGCGCCGGCTCGCCAGATCGATGCTGGCCGCGACGACTGCAAGCAAAGTCACGCAGAGCGGGATCGGTTGCGGCGGCAGAGCGGAAAACATGGAAGGCCTCGCGTCGTATTCAATTGTTCGATAAGCCGCAGCGGTGACGCCAGCCGGCATGCCGGACTGGCGCATCCAGGCAGGTTTGAGATCACACATCCGAAGCGACGGTGCTGAACACCGACTGCAGATTGGTGCCGACGACCTGCACCGAGCCGATGATCACGATCGCGATGAGCGCTGCGATCAGCGCGTACTCGATCGCCGACACGCCTGATTCATCGCGCAGCCGGCTCATGACGGCATGGGCGGGTTGCGCGTCGAGCCAGCGCGGACGGATCGACTTTCGGCAAAAGGACTGGGTTCTCATGAATCGCTCCTCAGCGGTATCGAACGGAACATCGAACGGGAACGAACGGACGGAACGTGACGGACGGCGAGTTGCACGAAGCCGTCCGTCGTTCCGGCGACGTACCCTACAGATCGCTGCCGATCGTCGAGAAGACGGAATTCAGATTGGTGCCGACCGTCTTCACCGAACCGATGATCACGATCGCGATCAAAGCAGCGATCAGGCCGTATTCGATGGCACTGACGCCGCCTTCGTCGCGAACGAACTGCTTCACGTATTGAACGAGGCTGGACATGACTCTCTCCTTTTGAATCACTAAGAAAAACCCTTGCCATCGATGGCGCGGGACGTACAACGGGAACTGCTCCAACTACAAGGAACTACAGGCACTACAAGGCACTACGGGTACTGCAGGGCACTGCTGAAAAGCGGGCAGCGGATCAGAACAGCCGCAGCGGGACCTGCACGCGAACGCATGCGCCGGCGCGGACGGAACGATCTGCGGGATGGGGCTTGCCGGCGCGTGCGCATGAGTCGATGCGCGCCGCACGGCGCCGCCCGGGAAAAATGCGCAAGCGCCGGCGGTTCCGGCCGGCGGCCGGTTCGTGAGCGGCGGCGCAGGCGTGCGCCGTTTCGCTGCTGGAGCGGCTGGGAAGCCGCTGGGTGGTAAATGTGGACATTGCCTTTCCCCGGTATTCACAACGAGCAATCTTTTCCCGGCGCCCGGCCGTAGCCGGTGCGCCGCTGGTCGAACGGCGACTCCCTGTACACATTCGGCGCCGCACTCGCGTGCATTGCGTCGGATGCGACCCCGTGGGTGACGTCGGCGAGATTCTTGTCTGTTGATCTGGCTGCTGCGAATCTTCCGATCGTCGCGTCGTCGTTTGCCGCGCAGCACATTTCGCAAGGAGTGGGCCAGCATTCGGGAAGTCGCGGCGGGACAAGGGCGAGCGGCTCACCGATGCAATACCGCGGGCATGACGCGGTGCAGAAGGTTTCGGATTTGATACACACGAGCGCGTGCCGCCGCGCTGCCGCCGCCCGCAAACGCCCGCCGGGCAAGGTCGAAAAAATTTTGTCGGGACTTTCCCGGATTCGAAACGCCGCGACGAGAGCCGCGCCAGGCGACGACGGCGGAGACACCCTGCGACTCAAAATGTTTCAACTCCGTAACGCGGCCGCCGCTGTTCGTCATTTTTCATGCGGAATTCGCTTTTTTTGCGTGGCCCTGGCGATATCGCGCGCCGCCGCGATTTGCATCTACTCGCTTTTTTTTCTAACAATGGAAGCGCGGCGGCGTCATGCCAATCGAAACGTCGTCGGATCGAACCCACAAAAAATATCGACGCGTTTAAACAAAACGCTTAATCACACATCGGGGCATCATGGATCTCGCAAATCGGGGAACATGCTTCGGCATGTTGCGTTCCGGCGGATGGCTGACGAGCGATCGCGTGCTCGCATACGGCGGCGCGACGCTGATTCTCAGCATCGCGCTGCTGGGCGCGTGGGGGTGGGCGACAAACGGGTTCATCGCGAACACGACCGTTCGGCCCGGCATCGACTTCACGGTGTTCTGGAGCGGGTCGCACGTGATGCTGCACGGCGCGCCCGCGACCGTCTACGACTATCCCGCGTTCTCGCGCGTCGAAGCGGCGCAGCTCGGCGCGTACGTGAATCGCAGCTTCCTGCCGTGGGTGTATCCGCCGACGCTGCTTCTGCTCGTCGCGCCGCTCGCGCTCGTGCCCTACGTGCCGTCGCTCCTGCTGTTCTGCGCGTTCAGTCTCGTCGCGTATGCGAAGGGCGTCGGCGCGGTGTCGGGCTTGCGCGAGCGGTTGACGCAGCCGCGTTTCGCACCGTTCGTGATCCTGTCTTTTCCCGGCGTGCTCGTTGCCGCCGTCGCCGGGCAGAATTCGCTGCTCACGGCCGCGTGCGCGGTATTCGCGGTCCGACTGCTCGCGAAGCGTCCGGTGATCGCCGGACTCTGCATCAGCCTGCTCGCGATCAAGCCGCACATGGCGCTGTTGTTTCCGCTGGTGCTCGTCGCGACGCGCGCGTGGCGCGCGTTCTTCGCCGCCGCCGTCGGCACGCTGGTCTTCGCGGCGGCGAGCGTTGCCGTCTGCGGAACGGCGTCCGTGCGCGCGTTCCTGTCCGGCACGACGATGCTGCGCGAGCTCGTGCTCGAGCAAGGTGCTCAATACTGGCTCGCGTCGCCCGCGCCGTTTTCGGCCATGCGGCTCGCCGGCGCGTCGCTGCACGTCGCGTACGCGGTGCAGATCGGCGTCGGCGCGCTCGCGGCCGTCGCGGCGCTGAACGTCTGGCTGCGCACGAGCGACCTGCGTGTTCGCGCTGCGGCGCTCGCGATCGCGACGCTGCTCGTGACGCCCTATCTGTGGCATTACGAGCTCGCGTGGCTCGGCGTCGCGCTGTTCTGCGTGCTCGCGTGCGCGCTCGATACCGGCTGGCTGCCCGGCGAGCAGCCGGTGTTCGTCGCCGGCTGGCTGCTGCCGTTCTTCGAGTTCTTCAATCGCGCGACCCACTTTCCGCAGATCGGGCCCGTCGTGCTGCTCGCGGTGCTGCTGATCGTCGTGCGCCGTGCGCGGACGATGCCGGGAGCTGCACGATGAAAGCGCAACCGCACGGCCACGCGGCCGTTCATCGCGACGTCGAATGTCCGGCGCTGCCGGCGGCCGGTCCGCGCCGTCACCCGCACTGGCTGGGCGCGAAACGGGTGCGGACCTATGCGATCGCCGCGCTCGTTTGCTATGCGGCGTTCGGGACCATCTACCTGTTCCGCTGGCTGTCCGGCGGACTCGGCTCGCCGCTGCCGCCGACGCTGGATTTCGTGCCGACGTGGAGCGCCGCGCGGCTCGCGGTGCACGGTCACGCGGTCGACGCGTGGCGGTTCGCGACGCTGCACGCCGTCGAGCTGCAGGCGGTGCCTTCGATGCGCGACTTGCGCGGCGTGTTGCTGTGGCTCTATCCGCCGCCGACGCTGCTGCTCGTATCGCCGCTCGGCTGGCTGCCGTATCCGGTCGCGGCGCTCGTGTGGATCGCCGGCACGGGCGCGCTGTTCGTCGCGACGGTGCGCGCGATCGTGCCGCGCCGGCTCGTGGCGCTTTGCGCGCTAGCGTTCCCCGGCACATTCTTCGTCGCGCTCGTCGGGCAGAACAGCCTGTTGACGGCCGCGCTCGCCGGCCTCGGCCTCGTCGTGCTGCGCCGCCGCCCGACGCTCGCCGGATGTTGCTTCGGGCTCCTCGTCATCAAGCCGCAGCTCGCGCTGCTGTTTCCGCTCGCGCTGCTGTGCGCTTCGCAGTGGCGCGCGCTGCGCGCATGGGCGACCACGGTCGCGCTCGTCGCCGCGTCGAGCACGCTCGCGTTCGGCTTCGGCGCATGGAGTGCGTTCGCGCACGACGCGGCGTCCGCGCTGCAGACGATCGGCGCAGGGCAGGCGACGCTCGCGCGGATTCCGACGTTCTTCGCGTTGGCGACGTTCGCGGGACTGCCGCTCGTCGTCGCGCAACTGTTGCAAGCCGGCTCGATCGCGTTCGCGGCCGTCGCGGTGATCTATGCGTGGCGTGGCGCGACCTCGCATGCACTGCGTTCGGCCGCGCTCGTCTGCGCGAGCCTGCTCGTGAGTCCGTACCTGTACGACTACGACCTCGCCTGGTACGGAATCGTGATCGCGTGGGCTGTGCGCTACGCGCATGCGGAAGGCTGGCGGCCGCTCGAACGCGAAGGGCTCGCGCTGCTCGCGGTGATGCCGCTTGCGGGGCTCGTCGTCGTCGAGCCGGTGCGGTTTCAGTTCCTGCCGCTCGTGACGGCGGGCGCGCTCGCCGCCATCGTGAGCCGCATCGCACGCGAGCGCCACGGCGCACCGAGTCTGCCCGGCGACGAAGATGCGGCGGATGCGATCGATTCAATTCGTTTCATTGCGGCGCGCGGCGCATCGGTCGCCGCCCCGCGGCACGCGCGAGCGGCGCTGCCGCTTGCCGGCCGCCGCTGCCACGGGGCTCAGGGAGAACCACCATGCGGGATCAAATAAACACACCGCTCATTTCGCTCGTCGTACCGTTCTACAACGAGGGCGACGCGGTCACGCGATTTTTCGCGGAAGTCGTGCCGTTGATGGAACGCATCGAATCGATCCGCTTCGAGATCGTCTGCGTGAACGACGGCAGCCGCGACGACACGCTCGACAAGCTCGTCGCCGTCGGCGCGCAGGACCCGCGCGTGCGCGTGATCGACCTGACGCGCAACTTCGGCAAGGAAGCCGCGCTGACGGCGGGCCTCGATGAAGCGAACGGCGACGCGGTGATACCGATCGACGCGGACTTGCAGGATCCGCCGAGCCTGATCCCGGTGATGATCGACCATTGGCGCGAAGGCGCCGAGGTCGTCGCGGCGAAGCGCAGCAACCGCGCGTGCGACACGTTCGCGAAGCGCACCGCGGCCTCGCTCTATTACCGCGTGCACAATGCGTTGTCCGAAGTGAAGCTGCCCGTCAACGTCGGCGATTTCCGGCTGATGGACCGGCAGGTCGTCAATGCACTGCGCAGCTTGCCGGAACGCCGCCGCTTCATGAAGGGGCTGTTCGCGTGGGTCGGCTACCGGACCGTGATCGTCGAATATCAGCGCGAGGCGCGCTGCGCCGGGCATTCGAAGTTCTCCGGCTGGAAGCTCTGGAACTTCGCGCTCGAAGGGATCACGAGCTTCAGCACGGTGCCGCTGCGCAGCTGGACCTACATCGGGCTGTGCATCGCCGCGCTCGCGTTCCTGTACGGCGGCTTCATCGTCGCGCGCACGCTGTGGATGGGCAATCCGGTGCCGGGCTACGCATCGCTGATCTCGGTGATGCTGTTCATCGGCGGGATCGAGCTCATCGGCATCGGTGTCGTCGGCGAGTACGTCGGGCGCATCTACTACGAATCGAAGGAGCGGCCGATCTATCTCGTGCGCCGCCGCTATCAGGCGCGCACGAAGGTGACCGCGCTGCCCGTCGGCAGCGCCGCGTCGCGTGCCGCGCACGCCGCGCGGATCGATTTCGCGCGGCGGCGCGCGATGCCGCGCGCCCGCGCCGAAAGCCGCTGACCGACAGGAGGACGCCATGTCACCCGAAGCTTATCTGCAGATGGCCGAAACCGAGGCCACGCACTGGTGGTTCCGCGCACGGCGCGACATCCTGCATGCATTGCTGGCGGGGCTCGCGCTGCCGGCCGGCGCACGCATTCTCGAAATCGGTTCCGGCACGGGCGGCAATCTCGGGATGCTCGCGGCGTTCGGCGCGGTGAGCGCGCTCGAGATGGACGAAACCGCACGCGCGCTCGCGAACCGGAAGACCGGCTGGCGATTCGACATCCGCGCGGGCCGCTGCCCGGACAACGTGCCGTTCGGCGACCAGCGCTTCGATCTGATCTGCTTCTTCGATTGCCTCGAACACATCGAAGACGACGCGGCCGCGCTGCGCAGCGTGAGCGAGCATCTCGCGCCGGGCGGCGCGATCGTCGTCACCGTGCCCGCGTACCAGTGGCTGTGGAGCGCGCACGACACGTTCCTCCATCACTACCGGCGCTACGACCGCGCGGCGCTCGAACGTTGCGCGCAGGCGGCCGGCTGCACGATCGTACGGAGTTCGTACTTCAACACGCTGCTGTTTCCGCTTGCCGTCGCCGCGCGGATGGTCGACCGGCTGCTGCATCGAGCGCGTTCGAGCGGCGATGCGATCGGACCGCGCGCGGTCAATTCGATGCTCTATCGCATCTTCCGCGCGGAACGCGGCTGGCTGCCGAAGCATTCGCTGCCATTCGGCGTGTCGCTGTTCGCGGTCCTGACGAAGCGGGACGCGCAGCGATGAGCGCCGTCGCCGACGTCGGCATCGGCGCGCGGATCGTGCGCTTCGGTGTGTCCGGCGCATTGTCCACCGTGCTGCACGCGACGATCGCCGGCGCGCTGATGGGCGCGTTCGCCGCGACCGCGGTGCAGGCGAATGCGATCGCGTTCGTCAGCGCGACGGGCGCGTCGTACCTGCTGAACACGTTGTGGAGCTTTTCCGCGCCGCTGCGCTGGCGCAACGTCGTGCGTTTCCTGATCGTGTCGGTCGCCGGATTGATGCTGACGATGGCGATTTCGCGCGGCGTGCAGGCGCTCGGCGTCGCGGCCGCGTGGAGCATCGCGGCCGTCGTCGCGCTCGTGCCGCCGTTCACGTTCGCGATGCATCGAATCTGGACGTATCGCTGACGTCGGCGGTGTACATCGGCGGTGTACATCGGCGCGTGCGGCGCGCAGTGCCGCTGCTCGCCGAACAATGCGTCGAGCGCATTCGGCTGTTTTTGGGGAGTTCTGAACGGATGCGCAAATCTATCCGATCAAGCTTGCAGTCGCGGCTCATGGTCGAACACTGGCCGGTTGTCGGGAAATTGACGGGGCGCGCGGCGCGGCGTCGCGGCGCGCGCCCGCCGGGCGCGTCGATTCGCCGGCTCGCGGGCATGCCGTCGTCCGTGCGCATGCTGCCCACGTCGCGCCCGGGCTGCGTCGTCAAAGTGCGCCGAAAAAAAAGTGCGCGCCGTGTTTCGGTTCGCGCGAGCGGGATTTTGTGCTGAGCGATTCGTCCGGCGGGTGAGCAGAACGCGCCGACTCAGCGCTTGCTGAACACGTGCGCTCGGCGGCTTGCGGTTGCGCCGTCGACGCCCGCGTTCAGCGCGAAAGCGCCGCGCGGCATGGCAGCGCGCCATGCCGAACCGAGCCACTCGCGGAGGCCCGATCGCGCGTTCGTCGCACTGTCACGGACTCCATGTCAGATACGCGGCGCTCTGCTTCGGGCGTCCGTTGCGGCGCGTTTACGGAAGTCGGTCGTGGGACCGATTCCGGCCAGAAGCGGCGTTCGCCCGCAACGTCGCCCGGACATTCAACTGTCGACTACGCCCAGGGAGCGGCCAAACAAATCGCGGTGTTAAACGTCGCTTCATCGGTGCGGATTCAAACGAGCGTGTTCCGCCTGGTCGCGAACAACCGCTCTATGTGCGGCGTCAGTCTCCTGACTCGGTCCTCACGAATAAGGGTAAATGCTGCTCGAAAAACGGCTCTTTCCTCCTACAGTAAGTCTTTGACCACCAAAAAATGGAGGGGGATAAGCGCCCGAAAAGGGGATTTCGGGTGACGGACAAAAACTGGATAGCTGAGAATTTCAGCATGTGGTTGTATTAGGGCGGGAGTAGTGATTCGTGTGGAAACACTATCCCCAAGACGCATGTTGTTCGAACCTTTCATTCGGACATGAGCATGCCACTTCTGCCATGGTGAAAATTGCGACGGTGCATTGATTTCTTATCATTTGCCCAGCTATAAGAGTGGCCGCTAATTTTAGCGGTGTTTTAACATGCTGCGAGGAACATATGACAACCATTAAGCCAGGTCCAAAGCCAAAGCGAGAGGATGGCAACGATGATAGAAGACGTCGTGTTGATCCCCCGAATAAACGAAAACACCCAACCCTACCGGTTCACAAGCCTCCTAAAAAGTGAACACATTTCCACCCTGGACGTGCGGACCGCACGCCCAGGGGGCGGTAGCCCTTAGATTGCTTTCATCCTCGTAAACAGATGTTACTTGCTCCTTTATTGATTCACTGGAGGTTTAATGGATCTCTACCAAAATATTGTCGGCGACTCGAATGTGATCGCCTACGCAATCAGACAAAATCCATTACTTTCAAATTTGATGATGGCTCGACTTATCTCTATAAAACGCAAAATGCCGGTTCGATGGATATTGTCGAAATGCAGCGACTAGCTATTGTTGGTCAAGCTATATATGTATGTATTAAAATAATCTATAAAAAGCGGTATGAAAAAATCCACTGACTGGCTCAACACGAAACTAGACATTGGTGATATTTACCTACCAGTGGACACCGACGACCGCAACGGCCGATAACTCCGTCTGTGGACTTCGCTGCACGAACGTCCGCTCTACTTTGCAAAGAGCTGTTGATGTTTCGGCATACAGGCAGTCCGCTTCGGGTCGTTTACGGAATTGGTCGTGGGACCGATTCCGGCCAACAGGTGACGTTCGCGATCACCGTCACGTGGACATGCGAGCGACGGTTCCGCTCGAACAACGGCCCCATGCGGCTACTGAGCCTGTCACCCTGCATGCGGGAAACACCCTCATGCCACGCGAATTCAAGGATGGACGTAGTGCCGGCCACAAACGCCTACTCTGGTAAGATTCCGCTGCGCCCACACTGACATTCGTTTGCCAAAGCTCGCACATGCAACACTAACGGAGGAGAAATTGGATTGGCCGGCTTCGATTCAAGCGTTTGGAAGTATTGCTTCTTTTGCAGTTGCTGTAGCTGCCTTTTGGGTTCCGCACAAAATAAGCAAACGTGCTTTGGAGCAGGCCGCTGTTGACAAAATGGCGCGCTCTCGAATTGCACAGGCATCACTACTACCAACCCTCTACCGGCTCCGGTCCGCTACATCGGACTTTCTCGAAGAGGAGTCCGGTGAGCTATCATTCTTAGGCGTTCGGAGAGAAATGAAAAGCTTTGACAGCAATTTCTTCGACTTAGTACCCGAGGTTTCTGGCATACTCGCGCTCGCGGTTGAAAGCGGTGCCATCCAGAAAAATGTAACTGAACTTTCGATCCTTTTATTTAAGACAAAAGAAAATCTTTCGTCTATAACGAAGCTGCAGAGGGGCGGCTATCACGCAGCATGGATTAACAATAAAGACGAATTCATTGACGCCGCCTGAGCGCTCAACACGTTATCTGACAAGATCATCAAAGAAATCGAAACCCAGCCGGGCAGCAAGCCCTGACATCAGCATTGCATCCAGTCACTTTCGGATTATGTAGTGCGACAGGTTGCCATTGAGATTCGAGGCAAGGCCGACGGGCAACAGACTAGGGCGTGTTCACACTATCGAAGGGCTTCGACAATCAGGGCGAAGTTGATAAAGGCAATGAACATCAGATCGAGTTTGTCGAAGCGCGAGAAGATGCGACGAAAGCCCTTCAATCGACGGAACAG